>DASZLR010000023.1:0-11229 GCA_035552275.1 Pseudonocardiaceae bacterium
AAGAATGACAGCAGAGTAGAACCCGAATCACGTCGCTGGGCAACGGGGATGTGCCCAGCGGCGTGACCGGAACTCCTGAATCAGAGTGCGGCGCGCAGTTCGTCGGCGATGCCGGCGATCCGCCCCAACACGCCGTTGACGAACCGCGGTGAGTCGTCCGTGGACAGCGACTTCACGATGTCCACCGCCTCGTCGATGGCCACCGGATCGGGCACGTCCGGCTCCCAGAGCAGTTCGTAGACGCCCAACCGGAGCGCGGCCAGGTCGACCGCGGGCATCCGGTTCAACGTCCAGCCCTCGGCGTGCTCAGCGAGCAGGTCGTCAATCTGGTCGCGGTGACCGGTGACGCCCTCGATCAGCGCGACGGTGTAGTCGTTGACCGGCGGCACGTCCGGCGAACCGACCCGGCCGGCGAGCAGGGTCACCGGATCGACGTCCCGGATCGCGGCCTCGTACAGAATGTCGATCGCGCGCTTGCGGGCCTTGCGGCGGGCGCTCATCGAGCCGGCTGCGGCTCGATGGGATCGATCGTCGGCGGCTCGGGATCGGCGGCGGGGGCCGGCGGGCGGGATACATGCTCGATCGCCCGGAAGCCGACCGCGGGCTGCTTCGTGCGCCGCCGGCGGGCGTCGTGCCGGTTGTTGTTCAGCGTCCACTGGCCATAACGGCCCATGCAGAGGGTCTCAGTTGTTGACACGGCCGAGATACCGCCCATCGCGCGTGTCGACCTTCACCTTGTCGCCGGTGTTGAGGAACAGCGGCACCTGGATCTCGGCGCCGGTGTCCAATGTGGCCGGCTTGGTGCCGCCGGTGGACCGGTCGCCCTGCAAACCCGGGTCGGTGTGCGAGATGACCAGCTCGACCGACGTCGGCAGCTCCACGTACAGCGGCGCGCCTTCATGGGTGGCGACCATCGCCGGCGAGTTCTCCAGCATGTACTTGGCCGCGTCGCCGACGGTGCCCAGCGGCACCGGGATCTGGTCGAACGTCTCGGTGTCCATGAACACGAAGTCGTCGCCGTCCGGGTAGAGGTAGGTCATCTCCCGCTTGTCCACGGTCGCGGTGTCCACCTTGACGCCAGCGTTGAACGTCTTGTCGACCACCTTGCCGGACAGGACGTTCTTCAGCGTGGTGCGCACGAAGGCGCCCCCCTTGCCGGGCTTGACGTGCTGGAAGGACACCACGGTCCACAATTGCCCGTCCAGGTTCAGGACCAGGCCATTCTTCAGATCGTTGGTGGTGGCCACGGTTGTGGTCTCTCCTGTGTGCGCGAGTCGGTCGCCGCCGTTACACGACGACCAGGTCCTTGGTGGTCAGGGTGAGCAACTCAGGAGCGCCGTCGCGCACCACGAGCGTGTCCTCGATCCGGACTCCGCCGCGCCCCGCGAGATACACCCCGGGCTCGACGGTCACCGCCATGCCGGCCGCAAGTGTACCGCTACCCGCCCTTGCCAGGCTCGGCGCCTCATGGATCTCCAGTCCGACGCCGTGACCGAGGTTGTGCAGGAACTCCGGGCCGTGTCCGGCCCGCTCGATCACCTCCCGGGCGGCGGCGTCGATCTCGGCCACCGGCCGGCCGATCACCAGCGCGGCCCGGCCGGCGGCCTGGGCCCGTGCGACCACCTCGTAGATCTCCCGCTGCCAGTCGACGGCCGAGCCGAGGGCGAAGGTCCGGGTCATGTCCGAGTGGTAGCCGTCGACCAGCGCGCCGAAGTCGAGCTTGATCAGGTCGCCAGGCCGAAGCTCGGCGTCGGTGGGCCGGTGGTGCGGGATCGCCGAGTGCTCGCCGGTCGCCACGATGGACTCGAACGACGGTCCGGCAGCGCCGTAGTCGAGCATCCGGCTCTCCAGGTCGCGGGCCACCTCACGCTCGGTGCGGCCGGCGCGCAGGCCGCCGTGCTCGATCAGGTCGGCGAGCGCGCGATCGGCGGCGGCGCAGGCCATCCGCAGCGCCTCGATCTCGGTGTCGTCCTTGACCATCCGCAGCCGCTCGACCAGGCCGGCGGCCCGAACCAGGTCGACGCCCGCAGCGGCGGCGGTCAGCGTGTCGAGTTGGTCGACGGTGACGTGCTGGCTCTCGAAGCCGACCCGCCGGTACCGGGCAGCCTGTTTGCCGGCGCGGGTGGCCAGCACCGTGTCGCAGGGCCGGTCGATGATCCGTTCCAGGTCCGGCACCTGGTGCGCGGACTGGGTGAGGTACCGGCCGTCGGTGCAGAACAGGGTGTGCCGGTCATCCTCGGCATCCACCAGCAGGGCCGCGTTGGAGCCCGTGAATCCGCTGAGGTAGCGGATGTTGCGCAGGTCGACCACCAGCAGTCCGGCCAGGTCCTCGGCGCGCAGCAGGTCACGCAGGGCGGCGCGGCGATGGTGATGCGACTCCGGCATACCCGCGACTCTAAAGGCTGGACTCTCCGGGCCGCTCCGGCTCGCCTACGCTGGGCTGATGCGGCGATGGCTGGTGCGCGGCGGCGGGATGGCGGTGCTGCACGCCCTCACCCAGACCCTGTTGGCCGCGGCGGAGATCGATCACCCCGGCGCCATGTCCCTGATCCGCCCACTGGCCCTGGCCGGCCTGGTCGGCGCGGCCTGCCTGTGGAGCGCGATCGACGGCTGGCGGCGGGTGCCCGGCCGGGGCATGGCCTGGTTCTGGGCGGCGTTGTTCGGCGGGCTGCTGGCCGGTCTGCTCGGCGTGCTCGGCCAGGCCCTGTTCGTGGACCAGAGCGGCCTGTCCGCGTTGGCTCCGGCGCTGACCGGCGGCGCGGCGTTCACCGCACTGCTGATCATGGTGCCGGCCGGGCTCGGACTCGCCGTGGGTGGCCGGCTGACCGCGCCGCGGGCACGTCCTGCGCCGCCTGCCCAGTCCACACAGTCCACACAGTCCACGCAGTCCGCACCTCGTCCGTTCCCCCGGCCATCCCCCAGACCGAGAAGCTGACCGACCCACCCCCAAGGGTTGACACCGATAGCTTATCGTCGTTATGTTAGCGACGATAAGCTATCGGTGCTACGAGGCGGGGGCGTCATGCGGTCGTTGTTGGCCCGAATCGCGGACCTGGCCATTCGCGCTCCACGCCGGCTGCTCGGCGTCGCCGCCCTGCTGCTGACCGCGGCGGCCGTGTTCGGCGCCCCGGTGGCCGCGCACCTCTCGGCCGGCGGCTTCGCCAGCCCCACCGCGCCATCGACCGTCGCCAACAACCTGCTGGCCAGCCGATTCCAGGCCGGCGTGCCGAACCTGATCTTCGACGTCACCGCGCCGGGCGGCGCGGCCGGCACGGCGGCCCGGACCGAGGGAACCCGGCTGGCCGCCGCGCTGGGCCAGGACTCCGATGTCGAACAGGTCAGCTCGTACTGGACGGCGCCGGCCACCACCGCGCCCGGCCTGCGCAGCAACGACGGCCAGACCGGGCTGGTCGTCGCCACGGTGACCGGCGACGACGACCAGGCGCCCCAACGGGCCGCGACCGTGGTGTCCCAGGTGCTCGCCGATCCGACTCCGGGCGTGACCGTGCGGGCGGGCGGCCAGGCGATGACCTATCACCAGGTCACCGACCAGACGACCACCGACCTCGCCAGGGCCGAAGCGGTGGCCGTGCCACTGACCGCGCTGGTGCTGATCTGGGTGTTCGGCAGCGTGGTCGCGGCGCTGGTGCCGCTGGCCGTCGGCCTGGTCTCCATCATCGGCGCGCTCGCCGTGCTGCGCGGCCTCACCCTGGTCACCCAGGTGTCGATCTACGCGATGAACATGACCACGGCGCTGGGCCTGGCGCTGGCGATCGACTACAGCCTGTTCATCGTCAGCCGGTACCGCGAGGAGGTCCGGGCCGGGCGGTCCCGGCCCGACGCGGTGCGGCAGGCGATGCGCACCGCCGGACGCACGGTGCTGTTCACCGCGCTGACCGTCGGGCTGTCGCTGTCCGCGCTGCTGGTCTTCCCGGTCTATTTCCTGCGCTCCTTCGCCTACGCCGGCCTGGGCGTCGTCGCGTTCGCGGCGGTGGCCGCGCTGGTGGTGCTGCCGGCGCTGCTCACCGTGCTCGGCCCCCGCATCGACGCGCTCGACATCCGGGTGCCGATCCGCCGCTGGCTGCGCCGGTCGCCGCCGGCCGCTGCCGGCGAGGGCGGCTTCTGGCTGCGGACGGCCACCGTGGTGATGCGCCGCGCGGTGCCGATCGGCCTCGCGGTGACCGCGCTGCTGCTGGTGCTGGGATCGCCGTTCCTGGGCATCCGGTTCGGCTATCCGGACGACCGGGTGCTGCCGGCGTCGACGGCCGTGCACCAGGTCGGCGACGAGCTGCGCGACGGGTTCCCGACCAACCCCGAGGCGACCATCACCATCGTGCTGCCGGACACGTCGGCTGGACCAGCCGGACCTGCTGGACCGGCCGGGATCGGCGGCTACGCGGCGGCGCTGTCCAGGATCAACGGCGTCACAGGCGTGACCTCGGCGGCCGGGATGTACGTCGCCGGCCGGCCGGCCGCGCCGCCCTCCGGTCCGCCGATGATCGCCGGCGCCAGCAGCTACCTGCAGGTGCGCACCAGCCCGGACCCGTTCTCCACCCGGGGCGGGCAGGTGCTGGCCGCGGTGACCGACACGCCGGCGCCGACGCAGGTGTTGATCACCGGGCTGGCCGCGCAGAACGCGGACAGCGTGCAGGCGCTGGACGCCCGGCTGCCGCTGGCGCTGGGCATCATCGCGGTGGCGACGTTCTGCCTGCTGTTCCTGTTCACCGGCAGCATTGTGCTGCCGCTCAAGGCACTCGTGCTCAACACACTGTCGTTGTCGGCGACCTTCGGCGCGATGGTGTGGATCTTCCAGGAAGGTCACCTGATCGGCGGGTACGGCTCGACGGTCACCGGCTATCTGGTCGCGACCATGCCGGTGCTGATGTTCTGCCTGTCCTTCGGGCTGTCCATGGACTACGAGGTGTTCCTGCTGTCGCGCATCCGCGAGGAATGGCTGGCCTCCGGGCGGACGGCCGCCGACAACACCCGCGCGGTCGCTGTCGGCCTGGGCCGCACCGGGCGGATCGTGACCGCGGCCGCGCTGCTGATGGCCATCGTGTTCGCCTCGCTGGCCACCGGGCAGGTGTCGTTCATGCAGATGTTCGGCACCGGCCTGACGCTGGCGGTGCTGATGGACGCCACGCTGGTGCGCGGCCTGCTGGTGCCGGCGTTCATGCGGCTGGCCGGCCGGGCGAACTGGTGGGCGCCACGGCCGCTGGCGCGCTGGCATGATCGATTCGGCTGGTCCGAATCCGATGGTCACCGGGTGTCCGGCGGCGTCGGCCGGCCGGTCGTGGGCGAAACTGGGTGATGTGACGACGACCCCGAGGCGACGAGCACGGCGCGGCACCGGCGAGCAGCTGCGCGGGCAGATCCTGGCGGCGGCGAAGAAGCTGCTGGCCGAGACGGCGGACGCGGACGCGGTGTCGATCCGGGCGGTGGCCGACATCGTCGGTGTCACGCCGCCGTCGATCTACCTGCACTTCGCCGACAAGGACGCGCTGATCGAGGCCGTGGTCGCCGACCTCTTCACCGAACTGGACGAGGTGATGACCGCGGCCGGCGTCGATCCACATCCGCTGGAGCGGCTGTGCCAGCAGGGCATGGCGTACGTCCGGTTCGCGCTGGAATCTCCCGAGCACTACCGGCTGGCCACGATGTCGACGCACACCGCGGCCGGCGATGTGGATCACATGCTGGCAAGCACGGCGTTCACCCACCTCAGCGAGACCATCACCGACTGCATGGACGCCGGGATCTTCCGGCGGGGCGATCCGCTGCCGGTGGCGCTGCGGCTGTGGTCGGCCGCGCACGGCATCGCTTCGCTGCTGATCACCAAGCCGTTCCTGCCCTGGGGCGATGTGCTGGATGTCGCCAACCGGGTGCTGGGCGCGGCGGCCACCGGCCTGGCGATCTTCGACTATCTCGGCGAGCCCACGCCGACCCGGTTCACCGACTGGCTGACCGGCCTGCCGCCAGGCCCGCGACCGGCCGACACCGAGCGGCAGCTGCCAGGTCAGTAGCGCAGGCCGGACAGGTCGCCGGCGTGCGGATAGGCGTCCCACTGCGCGGTCGAGATACCGGCGACCGCGGACGAGTTGAGATCGGCGACGGCGGTTGAGCCCACTGTCCACAGTCGACCGTCGAGCAACAGCGCGACCGGCCGGCCGGGAGCGACCACCGCCAGCGCGGTCGAGTCGAGCCTGGCGGCCACCGGAAGCGCGGCCAGCACCGGCACCGGCGCGGGCAGGATGCCCTGGGCCAGAGCCTGGGCGACGGAGCGCCGCTCCACCTCGATCAGCGAACCGTTCACGATCAGGTCCTCGGTGCGGGTCGGCGACGGCATGGCGAAACCGGTCAGCACGGCCGCGGCCTGTGCCGCGTTGCCGCAACCGCGGATGCCGTGCAGGTCCACGCCGAAATGCCGCAGGTCCAGTGGTCCGGCGCCGAGTCCGGTGGCCCGCACCACGTCCAGCGGCACCGTCCCGCACGGGTCGCTGGGATCAATCGGGGCGTGGCCGTCCGCACGGCGGATGAAGCCGGGGCCCTCGCGCTCCGGGCCGGGGATGGTCACGGGCTGGTAAGGGTGATAGCTGAAGTTGACGTCCCAGAAGGTCACCACCGTGCCGGCGCCGGTGTCCTGGGCGAGTGCGAACGCGTTGAGCGCGTCCGACCACATCAGGTCCGCGGTGGTGCCGTTCAGCACCGACCGCAGCCGGGGCGTGCTGGTGCTGGCGACCCGCGCGAAACCCTGCGGCCCCAACGCTTGCACGCCGGTGGCGAAGGCCGGGTCCGGCGAGCGCAACACGAACTGGCCGGATCCGTCGGCCGTGGCGGCCTGGCCGGTGGTGTCGGTGAACATCAGGTAGTACCAGCCGTTGAGGAAGACCACCGAAGGCTGGCCCGCCCCATAGGTGTTGGCCCTGGCCACGTCGCCGGCGGCGGTGAGGATCGGCCGGCCGTCGTTGGCGCGTGTCCAGTGCGTGCCGTCGGTGCTGGTGGCCAGGCCGATCGCGTTGTGCGCGCCGGCCGCGTCGCTGGTGCCCGTGTAGTACAGGTAGTAGGAACCGCCGGCCGCGATCACCGAGGGATCGCAGGTGTGCAGGGCGTCGAAACCGCTGGCGCTGTTGCCGAACACCTCGACCGCCGGCGCGCCGCCGGGCGCGGTGAACGGCCCGTCGGCCGAGCCCGCCTGGCCGAACAGGATCTGATCACCGGGGCGGGCCGAGGGCAATTGGCTACACCACCACATCCGGTACTGGCCGCCGGCTCGCATGACGGTGGGCGCGTAGTCGTAGGGCGCGGCCGGGCCGCCCGCGCCCACCACGCCGACGCTCTGCCGATCCGCACCGGTGGCCAGCGACTGCGCGGCGGGCGGGGTCGTGGCCTGGGTATTCGTCCCACCACCACCGACGCCGCCGATCACGCCGGCATGCGCGGCTCCACCCTCGGCCTGGTTCTGCGCGCCGCCGCAGGCTGCGGCCAACAGGACCAGGACACTGGCACACACCGTGGCAGACGCCCTGGCGGTGGCCAGACCGGCGGCTCTCCCCCAACAGCGCAGGTCGCGCATACCGCCAAGTCTCCTCTGTCGCTCGCCTGGGCACACATCGTTACGCGGACCGGCTCAGTCCCGGCACAGTCTACGAATCGAGATCACGACCGGGGGAAGGAACGCCGAATGTCGGCACGCTGGGCAACGTCACCGGGTCACGAGGACTGGCTGTCCGCCTGCTGCGCCAGCCACCGCAGCGCCAACGGGTATCCCGGCACGCCCAAGCCGGCGATCACCCCGGTGGCGATGGCGGAGATGTAGCTGTGGCGCCGGAATTCCTCGCGTCGGTGCACGTTGGAGATGTGCAGCTCGATCAGCCCCGCGGTCAGTTCGGCACAGGCGTCGCGGAGGGCGATCGAGTAGTGCGTCCAGGCGCCTGGATTGAGCACGACCGGCCACCGGTTGTCGGCGGCCTCGTGCACCCAGCCGAGCATTTCGCCTTCATGATCCGTCTGCCGGACCTCGACATCGATGCCGAGTTCCACGCCGGTCTGGTGGCACAACCGGACCAGGTCGTCATGCGTGGTGTGCCCGTACACGGTCGGCTCGCGCAGACCCAGCCGACCCAGGTTGGGGCCGTTGAGCACCAGGACTCTGACGCGCGGGGAGCTCACAGCAGAACTCCTCCCCCGGCCTCGCCGGCGGGCCGGTCCGCGACGGCGGAGTAGGCCGCGGCGAGCAGGGCCGGGTCCGGGCCCTCCAACCGGCCGGTCTTGCCCAGCCCGTCGAGCACCACGAACCGGAGCACCCCGGACCGGGTCTTCTTGTCCGACCGCATCGATTCGACCAGTTGTGGCAGGGCATCCGGGTCGTAGCCGGTGGGCAGGCCGAGCGCGGTCAGCACCCGGCGGTGCCGGGCGGCCGTCTCATCGTCCAGCCGGCCAGCCAGTCGGGCCAGCTCGGCGGCGAAGATCAGACCGACGCTGACCGCGGCGCCGTGCCGCCAGCGGTAGCGTTCCCGCCGCTCGATGGCGTGCCCGAGGGTGTGGCCGTAGTTCAGGGCCTCCCTGGGCCCGGATTCGCGCAGGTCCGCGGACACCACCTCGGCCTTCACCGCGATGGCCCGCCGCACCAGTTCGGCCAGCACTTCGCCGGACGGGTCGGTGGCGGCTGCCGGATCGGCCTCGATGAGATCCAGGATCGCCGGATCGGCGATGAAACCGGCCTTGACCACCTCGGCCATGCCGGCGACGAGTTCGTTGCGCGGCAAGGTTTCCAGCGTTGCCAGGTCGACAACGACCGCTGACGGCTCGTGGAAGACGCCGACCAGGTTCTTGCCCGCGTCGGTGTTGATACCGGCCTTGCCGCCGACAGCGGCGTCCACCATGCCCAGCAGCGTGGTCGGCACGTGCACCACCCGCACCCCGCGCAACCAGGTGCCCGCGACGAATCCGGCCAGGTCGGTGACCGCGCCGCCGCCCAGACCGACGACGACACCGTTGCGGTCCAGGCCGATCCGGCCCAGCACATCCCAGCCAAACGCGGCGACCGACAGCGCCTTGCCGTCCTCGGCGTCCGGTATCTCGATCCGGTGCGCGTCCAGGCCGGCTTGAGCGAATTCGGTTCGCACCGCGTCGGCGGTGGTGACCAGCGTCGGCGGATGCACGATCGCCACCGCCGAGGCATCCCGCACGGCGGCGGTCAGCTCGGTGAGCAGGTTGCGCCCGATCACCACGTCGTACGGCTTGTCCGTGGCCACCCTGATCCGCGCCGGCCGCGCCGACTCGGGCGCTGTCCCAGGCACCATCCCAGGCGCTGTCTCGGGTGCCTTCTCGTCCGCCATCTCGCTCCCCATCGGCTACTTTTCCGCGGTTTCCGGCTGGCCAGCCAGGGCGCGCAGGACGGCGTCGGCGACCTCGTCCGTTTTGAGGTCGTCGGTGAGCACTTCCAGGGTCGCCACCTCGCGGTACAGCGGCAGCCGCGCGGTGAGTAGCGCCCGGAAGGTCGCCCTGGGGTTCACGCCGGCCAGCAGCGGGCGGGCGGTGGACATCCCGGTCCGCCGCATCCCTTCGGCCAGGCCGACGTTGAGGAACACCACCCGGTGTTCGCGCAGCAGCCGACGAGTGCGCTCGGACAGCACGGCGCCGCCGCCCACCGACAGCACGCCGGTGTGCTCCGCGAGCGCGGCCTCGATTGCCTGCTCCTCCAACGACCGGAACGCCGGCTCGCCGTCGGTGGTGAAGATGTCCGCGATGGCGCGGCCGGCGGTGACCTCGATGTCCTGGTCGGCGTCCCGGAACGGCAGTCGCAACCGATCCGCCAGCAGCATGCCCACGGTGGTCTTGCCGGCGCCCGGCGGACCCACCAGCACGGCGTGCGGGCCGCTCATCGTGCCCCCGTGCCGGCCGCCGTGGAACCAGCCGCCGAAGCGGCTTGCCCCGAAGCCACGATCTCGGGAGCCGCGGCGGGGTCCAATTCGGACCACCGACGGCGCAGCTCGGCCAGGTACGCCTGCGCATTGCGCCGAGTCTCGTTCACCGAGTCGCCGCCGAACTTCTCCAGCGTCGCGTCGGCCAGCACCAGCGCCACCATCGCCTCAGCCACCACGCCCGCCGCCGGCACCGCGCACACGTCCGACCGCTGGTTGATCGCCACCGCCGTCTCCCCGGTCGCGACGTCCACAGTAGACAGAGCGCGGGGCACGGTGGAGATCGGCTTCATGGCCGCTCGCACCCGCAACGGCTCGCCGTTGGTCATGCCGCCTTCCACGCCACCGGCCCGGTTGGACCGCCGGGTCACGCCTTTGGCGCCGACGCCCGGGAAGCCCGGCTCGATCTCGTCGTGCGCCTGGCTGCCGCGACTGCGCGCCACGGCGAACCCGTCACCGATCTCGACCCCCTTGATCGCCTGGATGCCCACCATGGCCGCGGCCATCCGCGAGTCCAGCCGGCGATCCGACTGCACGTAGGAGCCGAGCCCTGGCGGCAGACCGTGCACCACCACCTCCACGATCCCGCCGAGGGTGTCGCCCTCCTTGCGGGCGGCGTCCACCTCGGCCACCATCGCTTCGCTCACCGCCGGGTCGAACGCCCGCACGGGGCTGGCGTCGATCCGGCCGAGATCGTCTGGGCCGGGCAGTTCGCCGCCGGCCTCGACGGAGCCAAGCGCGACCACGTGGCTGACCACCTCGACGCCGAGCACCTGACGCAAGAACTGCCGAGCAACCGTGCCCAAGGCGGTCCGTGCCGCCGTTTCTCGAGCGCTGGCCCGCTCCAACACCGGCCGAGCGTCGTCGAAGCCGTACTTGAGCATGCCCGGTAGATCGGCATGACCTGGCCGCGGCCTGGTCAGCGGTGAGTTGCGGCCCAGGCCCTCCAGGATGTCGGCGTCCACCGGATCGGCCGCCATCACCTGTTCCCACTTGGGCCACTCGGTGTTGCCGACCCGGATGGCCAACGGCCCACCCATGGTGAGCCCATGCCGGACTCCGCCGAGGAACTCCACCTCGTCCGCCTCGAACTTCATCCGCGCGCCTCGGCCGTATCCCAGCCTTCGACGTGCCAACTGTCCGGCGACATCCGACGTGGTCACCTCGACTCCGGCGACCAGCCCTTCCAACACGGCGACCAAAGCGGGACCGTGCGACTCCCCTGCGGTGATCCAGCGCAACACAACCCGATCCTCCCACGACCGCGCTGGTCACGGTCTGTGGCCCGAAGTACCGCGTCGCCAGA
>DASZLR010000024.1:0-9888 GCA_035552275.1 Pseudonocardiaceae bacterium
ACGCCGCCGACGACCTGCAACGCCGCACCGCCGAGGTGTACGCGGCCTACCAGCGACGGCTGGTGCAGGCCAACGCGATGGACTTCGATGACCTGATCATGCGTACCGTGGAGCTGTTGCGCGGTTTCCCGGACACCGCCGAGCACTACCGGCGGCGGTTCCGGCACGTCATGGTGGACGAGTACCAGGACACCAACCACGCGCAGTACACCCTGGTGCGGGAGTTGGTGGGCACCGAGCCGACGGACAGCGGTGTGGCGCCGTCCGAGTTGTGCGTGGTGGGCGACGCGGACCAGTCCATCTACGCCTTCCGTGGCGCGACCATCCGCAACATCGTCGAGTTCGAGCGGGACTACCCGCAGGCCAGGACCATCCTGCTGGAGCAGAACTACCGGTCCACCCAGAACATCCTGTCCGCGGCGAACTCGGTCATCGCGCGCAACCCGGACCGCCGGGACAAGCGGCTGTGGACGGCGGCCGGGTCCGGCGAGAAGATCGTCGGCTATGTCGCCGACAACGAGCACGACGAGGCCGCGTTCGTGGCCGGCGAGATCGACCGGTTGGTGGACGGCGGCGACGCGAACAACGGCGAGATCGCGGTTTTCTACCGCACCAACAACCAGTCCCGGGTGTTCGAGGAGATCTTCATCCGGCTCGGCCTGCCCTACAAGGTGGTCGGCGGGGTCCGCTTCTACGAGCGCCGCGAGGTCCGGGACATCCTCGCCTACCTGCGGGTGCTGGCCAATCCCGAGGACACGGTCAGCCTGCGGCGCATCCTGAACGTGCCCAAGCGGGGGATCGGCGACCGCGCCGAGGCCGTGGTGGCCAACTTCGCCGAGCAGCAGCGGATCTCGTTCGCGGCGGCACTGCGGGAGGCCGCGGCGGACCGGGTGCCGCTGCTCAATCCGCGATCCCGCAACGCCATCATCGGTTTCCTCGACATAATCGATGAGCTGCACGCGCTGGCTGAGTCCGAAGTGGACGGTGGGGGTGTTGCCGGCGTGGATGTGGCGGACTTGGCCATGGCGATTCTGGACCGCACCGGCTATCGCGCCGAGCTTGAGGCCAGCGACGATCCGCAGGACGCCGGCCGAGTGGAGAACCTGGACGAGTTGGTCACCGTCGCCCGCGAGTTCACCCAGGTGGTTCCAGGTCCAGACGGCTCGGCGGAGGTGGACAGTGCAGACGCGGGCCCGCCGGACCAGGGCACCCTGGCCGCGTTCCTGGAACGGGTCGCGCTGGTCGCCGACTCCGACTCGGTGCCGGACTCGGACGAGGGCGTGGTCACTCTGATGACCCTGCACACCGCCAAGGGCCTGGAGTTCCCGGTGGTGTTCAGCACCGGTTGGGAGGACGGGGTTTTCCCACACATGCGGGCGCTGGGCGATCCGACCGAGCTCGCCGAGGAACGCCGGCTCGCCTACGTCGGCATCACCCGGGCCCGGCAGCGGCTGTACCTGTCGCGGGCGCTGGTGCGGTCGGCCTGGGGCCAGCCGATGACCAATCCGGCGTCCCGGTTCCTGGACGAGATTCCGGACGAGCTGATCGAATGGCGCCGGATGGAGCCGGTCCGGTCGGCGCCCAGCGCGCCGTCGAGCTGGGGCCGGTCCGCCATGATCGGCTCCGACTCGGCGCAGGCCGGTGTCGCCGCTCGGGGCATGCGGACGACCGGATTCAAGGGCTGGCAGGACACTCCGGCGATGAAGCTGGATGTCGGCGACCGGGTGAGCCACGACAAGTACGGCCTGGGCACCGTGGTCGCCACCGACGGCGCCGGCCCGCGAGCGACCGCCACCATCGACTTCGGCACCTCCGGCACCGTGCGGCTGATGCTGATCGGCAGCGTGCCGATGGTCAAGCTGTAGTAGTCAGCTCAGCCGCCGGGCGTTGGGTTCCCTGACAGTTCCGTCGCCACCTTTTCGATGAACGCCGCTGAGTCGGCGGGGGACAACGCGAGCCCGGCTGCGTCGGCGAACGTGTCGGTGAGCCGCTGGACGTCCCGGCGGTCGGCCACCATCGTCCCGCCGAGCGGGTGTTCCAGATAGCCGAGCGGCTCGTCGTCATCGAAGTCGAGAATGGTGCAGCCGCCGGACATCGCGCCGTAGCCGCCCGCGCCGCAGGTGATCACCTGGATGGTCACGTTGTCCTGGCCGGCGATGGCCACCAGGTGTTCGAGCTGTTCGCGCAGCACCGCCGGGCCGCCGATTTCGCGTCGCAGCGCCATTTCGTCCAGCAGGACGTGCAGCCGGAGCGGATTGGCGTCGGCCAGCCGCTGCTGTCGGCGCCGGCTGGTGGCGACATAGCGGGCCGCTCGGACGGACTGGTCGTGGAACCGGTGTTCGGCACGGTGTGCCGCCTCCGCGTAGCCGGCCGTCCGCAACAGACCGGGAACCGCGCCGGGCGCGAGCACCTGTTCCCCGGTCGCTTCCAACTCGGCGCGGAGGAACAGCCGGTACTCCTTGGGCGTCGACGGCGGCAAGTCGATCCGGGCGACCGACTCCTCCGCGTTCTCCCACAGCGCGACCGCCGTGCGACGGTCCACATCGGATGATCGGTAGGCCTCCAACAAGGTCAGCAACACGGCCCAGCCGGGCCGCAGGTAGCCGGTTTCGAACCGGCTCACGGTGGACGGGGAGACGCGCAGCACATCGGCCGCGTCGGACATCTCGATGCCGGCCTTGTCGCGGATGTCGCGGAGGTGCACACCGAGTTTGCGCTTGCGGCGGGAGGGGATTGCAACCATGGCAAAAGCCTATCCGCATGAAGCCGGGTGCGACATCACTCGATCGGGTCATTGACTGGGTGCAATTGCACCTGACACGATTCTGAAGTCGGCGGGGTCGTGGCCCGTCGGCGGGAAACGGTGGTGGGGTTGGAGTCGCGCCTCCTGATGTGTGTCCCTCCTTGGCTTCAACCCCGCCACTCCGCCTGCGCCGTAGCGCAGGCGCAGCACAAAGGAAAAAGATCGCGTGATCGTGGACAGCGTCCGGTGCTCGCGGCTGCTGGGTATTGAGTTGCGGCGGATCCGGCTGGAGCATGGCTGGACGCGTGAGGAACTTGTTCGGCTGGCCCGGTTGGACATCGCCATGCAAACCCTTGCGACGTACGAACTAGGCACCCGGGTGATGCCGGTGCCTCGACTGTTCGACCTGGCCGACGCGCTGGGCGTGCTGCCGCACGACCTGGTGTCCCGGGTCTATCGGCGGCTGTTCCCGGCCGACGGCGACCTGCTGGAGATCGACCTGCGGATGCTCGCCGGCGACCAGCGGTCCGAGCTGCGGCCGGCCCAGCGATGGGCGGCCACCCGGCTGGGCGCCATCGGCTGGCGCGACCACACCATCTCGCTGGACGGCACCGCGCTGACCCTGCTCGCCCAGCTGTGCGACATGCCGTTGCAGCGGTTGCGCGGCGCGCTGGACAAACTGGCCCCACCCGGGTGACCGGCGAGCCGGGCCGGTCGGACCTGCCGCTGACCCGTTGGCAGGCGGCCGCCGAGGACTATCGCGCCCGGCAGGGCTGGTCCGCGTTCTGCGTCGACACCGTGGTGTGGGCCTATCCGCGCCAGTTCGAGGCGCTCAACGTGTCGCGACGGCTGGGGCATCTGGTGCTGGCCGCGCTGGGCCGGCGGGCCATTGCCGTTCCGGTGATCGAGATACCCGGCGCCAGCGCGCGATGGGTCTTCCTGACCAGGCCGTATCTGGGCGCCGCCGAGCGGATCGTGGGCGTGTTCGCCGGTCAGGACGTCGGCTACGCGCACAGTCTGCCGGGGTCGCCGTGGGTGGTCCGCCTACCGCCGACCCGCCAGCCGGATCAGGCCGAGCTGACCTGGGTGACCTCGCCGGACGTGTCGTTGCCCAGGCTGAGCGCGGTGGCCCGGACGATCCAGCAGGCCCTCGGCGGACGGGATCCGACCAGGCGCGGCCGCTGACGGCGCTGACGGCGCTGACCGGGTGGACAGCGGAGATCATCTGGTGTTCACTGGTGTCGAACAGGTGTTCGAGATCAGTGAACGGAGGTGGGCCGGATGTGGATCGGATCAGTGCTGTTGGTGAGGTGCCTGATGCCCGCGAGATCCCTCATGCCGGCGAGATCCCTCAAGCCGGCGAGATCACAGCGTGATGCCCTGCTGGTTGAGCCAGGCGACGGGGTCGATCCGCTTGGTGCTGCCCGCCTGCCAGACCTCGAAGTGCAGCGAGTAGCCCGCGCTGAACCCGCGGTCGCCCATCAGCGCGATCTGCTGGCCCGCGGTCACCTGCTGGCCGACCTGCACGGCGTAGGAGTCCATCCGGGCGTAGACGAGGATCGTGCCGTCGTTGAGCTGCTCCTTGACCCACAGGCCATAGCCGCTGACCGGGCCGGCGTCGACAATCGTGCCGGTCGCGACGGCGACGATCGGGGTGTCCTTCACGTTCGCGATCTCGATGCCGTAGTGCAGTTGCCCGTACTTGCCGCCGAAGGTGGACGTCAGCGTGCCCTGCGTCGGTTTGACGAACTGGCTGCCGGTTGCCTGGCCGGCGCCGGAGTTGCCGGGCTGGGTGATGAGTTGCTGGCTGGTCGCCAGCTGTCGGGCGGCGGCCGCTGCGTCGATGGTCCGGGGCAAGGGCTGCACGGCCAGCGACTGCTGGTCGTCGGCGTTCGTGCTGACCACCGATGCCATGTCGCGCAGATCGGTCGAGGGCGTGGCGTCGGGGTCGGCCGCCGCCGGCAGCAGCGAATGGCCGGCCCCGGCCGCGGCGAAGGCGCCGACGGCCACCGCCGCCATCACCACCCGGCCGCGCAGGGCCGCGGTCGGCGGCCGCAGGCGGCGTCCGGTCGGCGAGTCCTGATCGGTGTCTTGGCCAATGGGGTGGACGTATTCGTCGTCGGCGAAGTCAGGGCCGTCGTATCCCACGTCGTACCCGGACAAGGCTCGCCCTTTCGTCCTCGATTACGTACAGGTCGGTCCGCCCGTGACCGGACCGTGACAGTGCCGGTGGGGACAGTAACGAAACCGCGCTGTATCGGGCAACGGGGCTGGCGCATCACCCGAACGGGGGTTGTCGGCTCGGCTTCCCTTGTCCGTCGTTCGCGCCGGACAACCGTGGTCCGGTGGAGTCTGATCGTTAAACGTGATTCGTACCACATGAAGGGTGAGTGGCATGACGGCTCCGACCAGCGCGCGCACGGTGCGGCCGGCGCACGCCAGTCTTGCTAGCGTCAGTGCGGTGACCGCGCGGACATCAGAGAGCGCCCGCTCGGCGGAGCGCCGACGTCGGCTGGCCGCCGGGTGGCCGGCCCTGCCGGTGTCGCTGCGGTCCGCCGTCGGCCTGGCCGCTGCCGGCGCGGTGCTGCTGGCGATCGGGCCGTTGTCGCCGGTGGTCACGCCGTCGACGCGGGCCGGGTTCGAGGCGCGGCCGCTGCTGTTCGTGCTCGGTCTGCTGCCGGCCGGGGTCGCGGTCGGGTTCGCGCTGCGCGGCCGGCAGCAGGCCGTCGGTGGAGCCCTGATGGCGGCCGCGCTGGTGGCGCCGGGCCAACTGCTGATGGACGCCCAGCTGCTGGTGAACGGCAGCCTGGCCGTCCGGCCGGAACTGGCCATGCCGGCCACCCTCGCCACCCTGCACGGCGACCGGGGAGCCTGGTTGTTGCTGGTTGGGCTGGGGCTGACCATCGTCGCCGGCTTGCTGGCCGCCGGCCAGAGTGTGGACCGGGCCAGTCGGCTGCCGGGGCCGGACCGGCCGGGAGCCCGCCAGGGGCCGATGATCACCGCCCTGTGTCTCGGCATCGCCGCGTCGATCGGGCTGGTCAGCGCGCCGTTCTCGTCGGACGACGTGTATCTGATCGCGTCGGGCGCTCTGGACGGGCCGCCGCTCATGGTGGCCGGCGGATTGATGGTGGCCGTCGCGGTGCCGCTGGCCGCCCTGATCGGGGCGGCCACCGTGGATGCCGCCGCCGCTCGCGGCTGGCTGCTGGGTGTCGCGGCGGTGCTGGCCGTGCTGTCGCTGCCGCGGATCGTGTCCGGGCTCGCGGTGGCCGGGCTGCATCCTGCCTGGGGCCCCTATCTCGCGCTGATCGCGGCCGCCGGTTTGGCATTGCTGGCCGGTTTCGCCGGACGAACCGCGCCGGGCCTGGCCGAGTCGAGTGCCGACCAGCCGGGTGAGATGCGGTTGCCGGGGCAGATTCGGCTGCACCTCGCCGCCGGTGCGGTCGGCGTCTTGGCGGCCGTGGCGGCGCTGGCCGGTTCATTCACCAGTTTGTTCTCCGGATTGCCGGCACTGCCGCCGGACTTCCCGCAACCGGATGCCTCGGCCGGCCGGCTGGTGGTGCCGGCCGCGGTGCTCGTCGGGTTGCTTGGCGCGGCGTTGCTGGTGCCGCGCTGGGCCGCTGCGGTTCGGCCAGCGTTCGCGGTCGCCTGGGTGGCGATCCCGCTTACCGGCGCCGGCGCGGTCGACGCCGCGCTGAGCGCGGGCTCGATCAACGGAGTCGCACTGGGTCCGGGGCTGTGGCTGGTGGTTCTGGCCGCGCTGGCCTCGGTGGTGGCCGGCTGCTGCGCTGGGCTGGCCGGCGGCGTCGAGCGCGACGATGTCGATCTCACCGACGTGTCGGCGCAGCCGATGCTGCTCGCGCCGGCGGTGGCCGCGGTGCTGTTGTCGTTCGGGGCGCTGGGCCTGCCGGTGTCCCGCGGCGACTATCTGGTCGCCGGCCTGTGGTCCGACTTTCGGATCGCCTCCTGGGGTCTGGCGCTCGGGCTGGTCGCGGTGATCGTCGCTGTCGTGCTGGCCCCGTTCTGCCGGCCGGCCAGGGCCACCGCGTTGCTGCTCGGCGCGGCCGGGGTGGTGGTCGTCCGACTGCTCGAACTGCCGTTGGCCCAGGAGAACAACGCCGGCATCAGCGCCGCGTCCGGCGCTTGGCTGGCGGGCGCCTGCGCGGTCGCGCTGGTGGCTGGCGCGGGGGTGTCCGGCTGGTCTGCCCGGACGCGCCCGGCGGCCCCAGTTGCGCGGCGCTGATTCCGCCCTGACCCCGCGCTGACCGGGTTGGGCCGATGACGCCGGCGGGGGGGTGCGGAGATGGCGGTCACATCTGGCCGGGTGGTGTGCGGCGTCGCTGCGCCAAAAGGCCTACTCTCGCGCTCGCGGTCCTCGATGATGAGGTGAGAGCCATGAGCGGGCGCATCCGAGTGGTGGTCGCCAAACCGGGCCTGGACGGTCACGACCGAGGCGTCAAGATAGTCGCCAGGGCGTTGCGTGATGCCGGTGTCGAGGTTGTTTACACCGGACTGCACCAGACTCCGGAGCAGATTGTCGAGACCGCGTTGCAAGAGGATGCCGATGGCATCGGGCTGTCGGTGCTTTCCGGCGCCCACATGACACTGTTCGGCCGAGTGATCGAACTCCTGGAAGCCAGGGGGGCGCGGGACGTCGTGGTGTTCGGCGGCGGCATCGTCCCGGACGAGGACATTCCCAAGCTGACGGCCTTGGGCGTCGGCAAGGTGTTCACTCCGGGCGCGCCCACCACGGAGATCGTGGACTGGGTTCAGCGGCATGTGGGCGGTTCCACAGGTGGCACAGTTGGCACAGATCACGTGGTGGGTGACTCCAGATGAGCGGTGATCCACTCGTGATCGAACTCACTACCGTCGGTGACAGACCTCACCGGGCTGGCCAGCCTTCATGCGCATGGCGGTAGTTAAAGTCAGTTCAGCCGGTTTGGGGCGCCGGGGCAGCAACTTCGTTGGCGAAGTCAGGAGATTCTGAGTGGACCTGTATGAATACCAGGCGAAGGATCTCTTCGCCGCCCACGGTGTGCCGGTGCTGCCCGGCGCCGTGGCCACCACACCGGAGCAGGTGCGGGCCGCCACCGAGCGGCTCGGCCAAACAGTCGTCGTCAAGGCCCAGGTGAAGACCGGCGGCCGTGGCAAGGCCGGTGGCGTGAAGCTGGCCGAGACCGCCGACGAGGCGCAGGCCAAGGCCGAGGCCATCCTCGGGATGGACATCAAGGGGCACACCGTGCACCGGGTGCTCGTCACCACGGCCAGCGATATCGCCGAGGAGTACTACTTCTCCTTCCTGCTGGACCGCACCAACCGCACCTTCCTGGCGATGGCCTCGGTCGAGGGCGGCATGGAGATCGAGCAGATCGCGGTGGAGAAGCCGGAGGCGCTGGCCAAGATCCCGATCGACCCGATCGCCGGTGTGGACGCGGCGAAGGCGCGGGAGATCGTGGCCGCCGCCAAATTCCCGGCTGAGGTCGCCGACGGCGTGGCCGACGCGATCGTCAAGCTCTGGGACGTGTTCGTCGGCGAGGACGCCACGCTGGTCGAGGTCAACCCGCTGGTGCGCGACCCGCAGGACGCCATCGTCGCGCTGGACGGCAAGGTCACCCTGGACGAGAACGCGGCGTTCCGGCACCCCGGGCACGCCGATCTGGTGGACGTCGCGGCCCAGGACCCGTTGGAGGCCAGGGCCAAGGAGAAGCATCTCAACTACGTCAAGCTGGACGGTGAGGTCGGCATCATCGGCAACGGCGCCGGCCTGGTCATGTCCACTTTGGACGTGGTGGCGTACGCCGGGGAGCGGCACTCGGGCGTCAAGCCGGCGAACTTCCTGGACATCGGCGGCGGCGCCTCGGCCGAGGTGATGGCCAACGGGCTGGAGATCATCCTGTCCGACCCGGCCGTGCGCAGCGTGTTCGTGAACGTGTTCGGTGGCATCACCGCCTGCGACGCGGTCGCCAACGGCATCGTGTCCGCCTTCGATCTGCTGGCCAGTCGGGGTGAGCCGGTGAACAAGCCGATCGTGGTCCGGCTGGACGGCAACAACGCCGACGAGGGCCGGCGGATTCTCACCGAGGCCGCCCTGCCCGGCGTCGCTCTGGTGGAGACAATGGACAGCGCGGCAGACAAGGCCGCCCAGCTCGCCGGCGCGGGGGTGTGAGGACATGGCTATTTTCCTGAACGAGAACAGCAAGATCATCATTCAGGGCATCACCGGCTCCGAGGGCACCAAGCACGGCAAGCGGATGCTGAAGGCCGGCGCCAATGTGGTCGGCGGGGTGAACGCCCGCAAGGCCGGCCAGCAGGTCGACCTCGACGGCACGCTGCTGCCGGTGTTCGGCACCGTGGACGAGGCGATCGAGAAGACCGGCGCGGACGTGTCGGTGGTGTTCGTCCCGGCGGCCTTCACCAAGGACGCGGTGATCGAGGCGATCGACTCGGAGATCCCGCTGTGCGTGGTGATCACCGAGGGCGTGCCGGTGCACGACACCGCCTACTTCTGGGCCTACGCCGGTTCGAAGGGCAACCAGACCCGGATCATCGGGCCGAACTGCCCGGGTTTGATCAGCCCCGGCAAGTCCAACGCCGGCATCATCCCGGCGGACATCACCGGCCCCGGCACCATCGGCCTGGTGTCGAAGTCCGGCACGCTGACCTACCAGATGATGTACGAGCTGCGCGACATCGGTTTCTCCAGCGCGGTCGGCATCGGCGGCGACCCGATCATCGGCACGACACACATCGACGCGCTGGCGGCGTTCCAGGACGACCCGGCGACCGAGGTGATCGTGATGATCGGCGAGATCGGCGGTGACGCCGAGGAGCGGGCGGCGGCCTACATCAAGGAGCACGTCACCAAGCCGGTCGTCGGCTATGTCGCCGGTTTCACGGCGCCGGAGGGCAAGACGATGGGCCACGCCGGCGCGATCGTGTCCGGCTCGGCCGGCACCGCGGCGGCGAAGAAGGAGGCCCTGGAGGCCGC
The DNA here is from genome assembly GCA_035552275.1 of Pseudonocardiaceae bacterium. Classification (GTDB taxonomy): domain Bacteria; phylum Actinomycetota; class Actinomycetes; order Mycobacteriales; family Pseudonocardiaceae; genus DASVLX01. Next base: position 9,732 of record DASZLR010000024.1, read on the forward strand.
CGGAGTCAAGGTCGGCAAGACGCCGAGCGAGACCGCCGAACTGGCTCGCGAGGCCGTCAAGTCCTTGGATTGACACAGCCTTGCACTGACGCAGCCTTGCATTGGGACAGCACTGACAGGGCTCGCACCACCGGCGTGGGCCGGTCGACATTCGCGT
>DASZLR010000025.1:0-11976 GCA_035552275.1 Pseudonocardiaceae bacterium
GGGATGATCGGGCTCAACCAGGGCATCGTGTCGAACCCGGCGGCGCCGTTCGGCGGCGTCAAGCAGTCGGGCATCGGTCGCGAGGGTGGCCGGATCGGCATCGACGAATACCTGGAGACCAAATACATCGCCGTCGCCACCAGCTGATGTCGCGTCCGATCGGTGGTAGGCGCCGCGCGTAGACGACCCGCCTGACACCCAAGTATCGCTTGCGCCGCAACGACATATCGCGAAGCGGACCGAACCGTGGTGACCCCCCACCCACCACGGGGGGCTGCCCCGAGGCCAGTCTACTCAGCGGAAGGGACGACACGCCGTTCGTGGGCGGCCTGTGGATAACTTTCCTGAAATCGGCGAAATAGCAGTTCAGGCGGCGTTGCGCGACTGGAGGAACGCGTCGATGTGCGGCCAGGCGCTGTCCTGGGCGGCGCGGCCGGCGAGCACGCCGAGATGGCCGCCGGGGCATACCTCGTACCGGATCTCGGGTGAACCCGTCAGCACGTCGACCATCCGGTGCACGGCCCGCTGCGGCGCGATCCAGTCCCGGTCCCCGGAGATCACCAGCACCGGAATCCGCACATCGGCCAGCGAGATCACCCCGTTCGACAGCCGCAGCGTGCCGTCGGCCAAATCATTGGCGCGGAACAACCGGTGGTAGATCTGGCCGAAGGTGCGGCCGGGAAACGCGACCATCTCGGCGGTGAACCTCTCGACGGCCTCGATCTGCGCCAGCAGCTCTCGATTGTCCAGATTGGACAGCACGGTCAGCGGCTTGGTCAGGTGCTTGTGAATGCCGGTCAGCTGGAACGCCCAGCGCACCGCCGTGCTCGGCACGTGCCCCACCGCGCGGTACGCGCCGGTGAACGGCCAGCCGTCCGCCAACTCCACCAGTGGCCGCAACGGCGCGACCAGTGGAATCGACCGGAAGTCGATGGGGCTGGCCACCGTGATCACCGAGTCGATCGGCAGGTCCGCCGAGTCGGCCGCGGTGAGCACCGAGAAGATGCCACCGAGGCACCAGCCGACGACCCGCACCGGCTGCCCGCCGGCGTCCTCGCTGGCCACGGTGATCGCCTTCGGCAACACGTCGCGGACAAAGTGCTCGATGCCCATCCACCGGTCCGAGAAGCCCATCCGGCCATAGTCGAGCAGGTAGGTCCGGTGACCCTGACGGAGCAGATACTCGGCCACACTGCAGCCGCGCCGCAGATCGAAACACCGGGTCGGCACTCCCAGCGGCGGCACCAACAGCACCGGCGGACCGGTCGGCGAGTCGGCGATCGGCGCGCCGGCCGGGCCGTCCAGCGACAGCCGGGACACCGACCGATTCTGACCCTGGTCCAACAGCACTCGGGGCGTCGGTCGCAGATCGGCGAGTCCGCCGCCGACGGTCATGCCCAGGATGTTGGACGCGGCAGCACTGAGCCTCGTTGTTGACGCCATGCCAATATCCTCCGTCCTGGCTGCCCCCGGCGGCAAGCTGGGTTCATCAAGCTCAGGCAGGATCCACAGAGTTCACGCGGGGTCCGTGGAGCTACCGTGAGGGCCATGGACATGCCCGGCATGGGCTCGACCGCCCTTCCCCCACTGACGCTGGGTTCGGCGTTGGGCACCTGGCACCTCGTGCCGGTGGCGGATGTCATAGTGGCGCTGGCCGCGCTCGGCTACCTGCACCGGGCATATCGGACGCTGCCCAGGGCTGGCGTCCGCTGGCCGGCCGGCCGAACCGCGAGTTTCCTCGGCGCGCTGCTGGTCGCCGCGGTCGCCGTGCAGAGCGGCATCGACGTCTACGGCGGCACGCTGTTCTGGATGCACATGGTCGAGCACCTGGTACTGATCATGGTGGTACCGGCGCTGTTCATCCTCGGCCAGCCGATCCGGCTGCTGTCTACCGGCGCCGACAAGAGTGGCGCCGACACCATCGCCACCCGCACCGAATCGGCGCTGCGGTCCCGGGTTGCCTCGGTGCTCACCTTCCCGCTGGTCGGGCTCGCGCTCTACGCGGCCATCCTGGTCGGCACTCACCTGACCGGCTTCATGCAACAGATGCTGACCCACCTGTGGCTGCACGACCTGGAGATCGCGCTCTACCTGGTCGGCGGCTACCTCTACTTCCTGCCGCTGCTCGGACACGAGCCGCTGCGCCGCGAGCTGTCCTACCCGCTGCGGGTGTTCGTGCTGCTGATGGGCATGACGGCGGACACCGTGGTCGGCGTGATGCTGATGATGGCCAGCTCCGAGCCGTTCCCCGCCTACGCCGCGCAGAACCGCGGCTGGGGGCCGGGCCTGCTGTCCGACATCCACACCGGTGGCGGGATCATGTGGGTGATCGGCGACGGGCTGATGTTCGCCATCACCGTGCTGGTGGTGGCGCAGTGGATGGGCGACACCGAACGGCAGAACGACACCGGCCGCTGGCTGGAGTCGGCGCGCCGGTCGTCGTTGGCGGGCCTGGGCGTCGACCTTCGCGACGAGTCCGCCGAACCCGGAAAGTCCACTGTGGACAATCAGGGGGCAGGCGGTCCGGCCGACCAGATCGACAACGACGACGAGGCACTGGCCGCCTACAACCGGATGCTGGCCAGGCTCAGCCAGCTCGACAAGGATCAGCCGGCCCGATAACGGTCGGCCCGACAACGGTCAGTCGACCCGGTAGGGATCGGTCGACTCGACCACCGGCGGCTCCCAGTCCGGCCGCAGCGGCATGCCGGCCCGGCTGCCGTCCAGCTTCACCGCCAGGTACTGGTGCAGCTCGATGTCGTTGCGGTCGAAGCCCAACCGGGACGCCGCCATGTACAGCCGCCACACCCGCGCCGTGCCGAAGCCGACCTCGTCCACCGCCTCCGTCCAGTGCTCCTCCAGGTTGGCGCACCACCCCGCGAGCGTCTTCGCGTAGTGCTCGCGGATGTTCTCGACGTTGCGCAGTTCGAAGCCGTTGTCGTGGATGGCCGAGGCGATCATGCCGGGGCTTTCCAGCTCGCCGTCGGGGAAGACGTACCGGTTGATGAACTTGCCGGTGTAGGCCTTCGAGGTCTGCGCCCGGGTGATGGTGTGGTTGAGCAGCCGGCCGCCCGGCCGCAGCTTGCCGTTGAGAAACTGGAAGTAGGCCGGCAGGTTGGCCTCGCCGATGTGCTCGGTCAGGCCAATCGAGCTGATCGCGTCGAAATCGGACTCGGCGACGTCCCGGTAGTCGGAGTGCCGCACCTCGGCGAGCTCGGTCAGGCCGGCCTCGGCGATCGCCTTCTGGGCCCACTGCGCCTGCTGCGCGGACAGCGTGACGCCCAGCGCCTTGACGCCGTAGTGCTTGGCGGCGTGCATGACCATGCCGCCCCAGCCGCAGCCGACGTCCAGCAGCCGCATCCCCGGCCGCAGCCCGATCTTGCGCGCCACCAGATCGAACTTGGTGAACTGGGCCTGCTCCAGCGTGGCATCGTCGGTCGGATAGACCGCGCAGGTGTAGGCCATCGACGGGCCCAGCACCCACTCGTAGAACCGGTTGGACACGTCGTAGTGGTGCGAGATCGCCTTGCTGTCGCGCCGCTTGGAGTGTCGGACGCCGACCTGGCGGTGCTCCTGCGGCGGCGGCCCGACCGGCCACCACAGCCGGGCGGCCAGCATCCGGGCGCCCACCTTGCCGAGCACGTCCGGCGGGATCTCCCGGAACGCGATCTCCGGCAGGTTGGCCAACGCCGTGTAGACGTCGCCCTCGATGTCCAGACTGCCGGACACGTACGCCCTGGCCAGGCCCAACTCGCCGGGCGCGGCCGCGAAGTAGGACAGCGCCAGCGGCGACCGCACAATCAGTCGCACCGGGGCGTCCGCCGGACCGGTGCTGCTCCCGTCATAAGCGGAGAACGCGAGCGGAGCGTCCCCTCCCACAAGTCTGGTGAACACCTCGGCCAGCCGCATGTCTCGCTCCTTTCCTCGCGCCGGTCAGCGGCACACTGGTCAGCTTCCCACGGGCTACCGCCCACGCACGCACTTCGCGTACAGATCGGGCAGCCGACCGTCCGGGTCGTACTCGCTCTTCAGCTCCCGGTAGGCGGCGCCGTTGTACAGCTTCCAGAATTCCTCGGGTTGGTAGTACGACGTCGAGTACAGCGACTTGTGCCCGCCGAGCTTGGTCACCGTGCTCTCAATCAGTCTGTTGTACGTGCCCTCGGTCTCGCCAGCGCGCAACGGCACGGTCGACCAGAAACCCACGTTCACGTACAGCGTGTCCGGCTCCAGCGGGTAGAGCGGCCAGCCGTGGTCGGACCGCAGTTTCAGCGGGCACAGCCACACCGGGCTGATGCCGATCTCGGTGTGGAAGAAGTCGAGGAACTCGGCCAGCCGGTCGACCGGGACCTCGACGTCCTGGATCACCGGCTCGCGGGCCGGCTGGCCCAGCTTCGCGCCGATCCGGTCGGACACCTGATAGCGGCGGTCCAGCGCGACCAGCCGGCGGTAGACGTCGGAGCGCAGGTACCGCTTGGGCCACAGCGCGCGCACCGCCGGCTGCTGCACACCGAACGCCCGGGAGCACCAGAACCAGTCGGTGTCCCAGCGCCAGAGGTAGTCGTGGATGGTCAGGTAGTCGACCTCGCGGCGGGGAATCGACCGGTAGAAGATCCCCATTCCGGTGTAGTCGCTGGTGTAGGGCGCCTCGTCCACGAAATCGCCGAGCGTGATGAAGTTGGCGGTGTCGACGCGGCCATCGGCCGAGCTGTCGGCGAACACCGTGCCGTCCACGAAGTCGACCGGCTGGCCGTCGAACAACCGCTGGGCGCAGACCTGGGCGAGCACGTCGGCGCACTCGGCCGCGTCGGCGAATCGGACGTGCCGCAACCGGACAAATGGGCGAACCGGCTCCAACTCGATGCGCAACCGCAACGAATAGCCCAGGGTTCCGTAGGAATTCGGAAAACCGCGGAAAAGATCGGCGTGCTCGTTGTCCGGGCTGGCCACCACGACCCGGCCGTCGCCGGTGAGGATCTCGGCTTCGAGCAGCGACTCGTGCGGCAGGCCGTTACGGAATGATGTCGACTCGATACCGAGTCCGGCGACCGCTCCGCCGAGAGTGATGGTCTTGAGCTGCGGAACGACCGTCGGCATGAAGCCGTGCGGCAGCGTGGCGGCCACCAGATGCTCGTAGGTGGTCATGCCGCCGACCTCCGCGACACCCGCCTGAGCATCGACTTCGAGCACGTCAGCGAACCGGCTGACGTCCAGGCCGGGGGCGCCGGTCGGCTCGCGGAAGCGGAACAGGTTCGACGTCGGCTTGGCCAGGCGCACCGGCGTGCCCGGCGGCAGCGCCGAGTACTCTTCGCGTAGCGCCGCCACGGCCGCCCGATGGTTGTCCGGACCAGCTCCATCGCGGAAGGTACCCATGGCACACGATGCTATTGGTCGCCGACGCTCCTGGTCACCGGACCGGCATCCGACACGTGTGATCTCGATGTCAGCTCGCGACGCGAGACAACGTTCCTGCCGTTACGGGCGTCCCATGTGCGGGAGCGTAGACCTTGCTGAGACACACAGTTGCCGCTTGATCGCGGTGCGGGACAGAAAGCCAAGAGGGCCGATGCGTTACGGTAACGGAGTGGTTCGGCCGCGTAGCCGGTTGACGGTTGGGGCCGTCGGATTGTTCGCCTGTGCGGTGCTGCTGGCTGGGTGCACCAGCGGCGGCTCCGGCAACGCCGGCGGGTCCGGCGGGGGTTCTGGCGGCGGCGGGTCGACCAGCACGACCACCCCGAATCCCATGTCGATCAGCGTCACGCCGGCGGCCAGCGAACAGGCGAATCCCACTACGCCGATCGTGGTCACGGCCAGCCAGGGCACACTGGGCAACGTCGTGGTGACCAACCCGGCGTCCGGCAACCAGGTCACCGGCCAGTACAACGCCGACAAGACCACCTGGACATCCACCGACCAACTCCGGTTCGGCGCCGCCTATCAGGTGGACGCGACCGGCACCAGCCGCAACGGCCAGCCGACGGAGCAGAAGGCCACCGTCAACACGCTCAAGCCGGCGGCGACGCTGTACCCGAACATGGTGCCCGCGCCGTCCACCCCCTCGGTGGGCGTCGGCCAGATCATCGCGGTCAAGTTCGACAAGCCGATTGTCAACAAGGCCGCGGTCGAGCGAAACCTCAAGGTGACCTCGACTCCGGCGCAGGTCGGCGGCTGGTCATGGATCTCCTCGACCGAGGTGCACTACCGGCCGCAGGTGTACTGGCAGGCCAACTCGACGGTGCGGGTGCAGATCAACCTGTTCGGCGTCGACCTCGGCGGCGGGGACTTCGGCGAGGCCAACCGGGACGTGACGTACCACATCCACGACTCGTGGGTGGCCAAAGCTGACGGCAACACCGAACAGATGCAGATCTTCCACAACGGCGCGCTGGTCAACACCCTGCCGATCAGCATGGGCAAGGACGCCACCCCGACGCACATCGGCGCGCACGTGATCTCGTTCAAGCAGAACCCGTACGTGATGAACTCCTGCACGTACGGCGTGTGCAGCGGGCCGCAGGCGTATGTCGCGACCGAGTACTGGGCCGAACGGATCTCCAACGACGGCGAGTTCGTGCACGAGAACCCGAACAGCGTGCCGGCCCAGGGCCACACCAACGTCTCACACGGCTGTATCAACCTCAGCCCGCAGAGCGCCCAGTGGTTCTTCGGCAGCTTCGACATCGGCGACGTGGTCGAGGTGACCAACTCCGGTGGCCCGCCGTTGCCCGTTTATGACACCTGGGGCGACTGGGAACTGTCCTGGTCCCAGTGGCAGGCCGGCAGCGCCCTGAACTGAGGCGTGGTTTCCCTCGCGCCCTGAGTCCGCTCCGGGCGCGAGGGAAACGCCACCGACGTCAGCGGAGCTGACGGCGCACCGTCACCAGCAGGTTCGCTCGACGCGGCGGCATGGTGCTCTCGGTGGCCGCTACCTGGACCTGACCCCCGACGAACTCACCGACGAGACCACTAAGGATGCTGTCGCCGGAATATTCGGCGGATCCGGTCGACCATGGACGCGAACACCAGTTCCATCGCGCCGGGCGCCTTGACCGGGCCGTCGGGTGCGCGCCCGGAGGTGGCGCTGTCGGCGACCGCTTCGGCGAACTGGGCGAACATGCGGCGGCTGACGTCCCCGGCGACGCTGCGGCCGAACTGCGCGATCCGGCCCGTGAGATACACCTTCGCGTCGGCGTGCAACGTGGTTCCGGTGCCGGTGAGCTCGGTGCGGAGGACAATGTCCGCCTGCGTCTGGGCGCCCCCAGCGTCCTGGCCCTGCGCGAGAACCCGCATACGTTGGCCGTCCCGGTCATGTTCGACGATGTGCGCGATGCCGCGGAACGCGAGCTTGATCGGTCCGAGCGACACGCGGGCTCGACCGACGTAGCGGTGGTCGCCGAGATCCTCGGTGAGTTCGGCGCCGGGCAGGCAGCGGGCCAGCCGGTGCGCGTCGTCGAACACCTGCCATACCTTGTGGACGGGGACGGCGATCTCGGTGCGGATGTGCACCGCGATGGTGGGATCCCCGTCCGGCAGCACGATTTCCGCAGGCCGGCCCAGCGCGGCGTCCGCGTTCGGCGACGTTTCATCGGGCTGGGCGATGGCCTGCCCGGTCGCCCGACCGACGAGAGCGCGGCGGGCGCAGTTGCCCGGTTCCGGTAGACCGTCCGGATAGGACTCGCGGGCTTCCTTGACCGCGGTGAGGATGTTGCGGTATCCGGTGCAGCGGCAGATCACACCGGACAGCTCCGTGGGCAGCTCCTCCTCGGTCACCTCGGGCTGGTTGGCGAGCAGGTCGTAGGAGCTCATCAGGAATCCCGGCGTGCAGAACCCACACTGCAAAGCGTGGTTGCGGCCGAAAGTCTCCTGGAGCGGATGCAGGTCGTCCGGCCGTCCGAGGCCCTCAACGGTGACGATCTCCGCGCCGTCGGCCTGCGGCGCGAACAGCAGGCAGGCCCGCGCGGCCTCCCCGTCCACCAGCACCGTGCACATGCCGCACACACCGTGCTCGCACCCGATATGGGTGCCCGTGAGACCGAGATGGTCGCGCAGCGCGTCGGCGAGGGTGACCCGCGCCGGGAGGTTCAGCACCGCGGGGGTGCCGTTGACGGTCAGCCGCACCTCGACGAGATCATCGACACCGGCCTTCACTGGCTGCGGAGTTTGCTGGCTGGCGGTCACCGTTTCATCCCTTTCCAGCGCGGTGGTATGCCTTGGCGAGCTCGCGGCTCGCCAGCGTGCGGAACAGGCGGCGGCGATAGTCCCGGGAGGCGTGCGCGTCGCCGTCGGTGTCCACCAACCGGTCCGCCACCGCGGTCAGTGGCCCGGCCAACTTCTCCGGCAGACTCGCGAGATCGCCGCCGCAGTCGTGCAGCGCCTGGGCGAACTCGGTCCCGACCGAAAGGGTCACCGGCCGGTCGGACACGCCGAACCCGGTCAGCACCGCGTCCGTTTCCTTGCCGCGTCGGCGAACCCGCGCGACCACACCGGCCAGTGCGAAGTCGCCGTGCCGGCGGGCGATCTCGGCGAAACCGAACCCCTCGCCCGGTACGGCGACCGGTAGTCGGACGGCGGTGATGATCTCGTCCGGGCTGAGCGCGGTGGTCATCGCGCCGAAGAAGAAGTCCCGCGCCGGCACCCGGCGGACCCCGGTCGTCCCGGCGACGACCACCTCGGCGTTCAGGCAACACGCGACGGCCGGAAGTTCCGCGGCCGGATCGGCGTGCGCCAGGCTGCCGCACACGGTGCCCCGGCTGCGCAGCTCGCGGTGCCCGACCCACGGCAACGCCATGCGCAGCAATGGAACCGACGCGCTCGCAGGGTCCCGTTGCGCCCGCCGCTGTCGGACCGTGGCGCCGATCTCCAGAAATCCGTCGGATTCGGTGATCTCACCAAGGCCGGCGACGGAGTTGATGTCGACCAGGATGTCCGGGCGGGCGAGGCGCATGGCCAGCACCGGAACCAGTGACTGCCCACCGGCGATGACCTTGCCGCCACCCCTCGAACCCGCGAGTTCGGCGATCGCGTCTGCGACACTCGACGGCCGGACGTAGGCGAACGGTGCGGCCTTCATCGGCTACCTCACCGGCCCTGGAACTTCGGGGCCCGCTTGTCCACGAACGCGGCCACGCCCTCGGCGAAGTCCTTGCTGGACCGCAGCATCGCGTACGCCTTGCGTTCCAGCTCGATGCCCGAGTACAGCGGCGCGTCCACGCCCCGGTCCAGCACCTCTTTGGCGGTGCGGGCGGCCAGCGGGGAGAATCCGAGGAGCGTGCCCACGATCCGTTCCACCTCTGCGTCCAGCGCGGTCCGGTCGTCCACCACGTTCGCCACCAGACCCCAGTCGCCGGCCTGCTGGGCGTTGATCCGGGTCGCGGTCATGACGTGGTATTTGGCGCGGGACAGGCCGATCAGGCGGGCGAGTCGTTGCGTGCCACCGGATCCGGGGATCATGCCCAGCCGCATCTCCGGCAGCGCGAACTCGCTGCGCTGGGTGGCTACCCGGATGTCGGTGGACAGGGCGAGTTCCAGGCCGACGCCGAAGCAGTAGCCGTCGATCGCGGCGATCACCGGCTTCGGGCTGCGTGCCGCCGCGGTGACGTTGTGGCCCAGGTCGGTGAAATCAATCGGGTCGACCTCCATGAACCCGGCGATGTCCCCGCCGGAGGAGAAGTGTTGGCCCGCGGCCTGGACGACCACCACCTGGATGTCGGCGTCGGCGTCGATCTCAGCGAACCGGTCGGCCATCACCTGGCGGGTCTCCCAAGTGATGATGTTGTACTTGCCGTGGTCGAGGGTTAGGTAGGCCACCCGGCCCTGGTGGCCGCGGTCCAGGCGGATCTCGCCTCCGGTGAGTGCCATCCTCAGTGTTTCCTTTCGGTGTCGCGGTTGGACAGCAGTTCGTGAATCACGTTGCCGTGCAAGGGAAGTGATGTGATTTCCATGCCGAGTGCGTCGGCGACAGCGTTCGCGACGGCAACCGGCAGGCTCATGCAGCTGCCCTCGCCGCAGCCCTTCGCACCCAGCCGGGTCAGCGGGGACGGGGTTTCCAGGTGGTCGCTCACCAGGTCAAAGGTGGTCTCCGCGGTGGTCGGGCACAGGTAGTCCATGAACGTCGCCGTAGGCTGCCCGGCGTCGGTGTAGCGCATCTCCTCCAGCGTTGCCCCGCCGAGCGCGTGCGCCAGCGCGCCGTGTATCTGGCCCTCCAGCAACGTCGGGTTGAGGATGGTGCCCGCGTCGTGCACCGTGACCACCCGGTCCAGCGATAGCTGCCTGGTCTCCGGGTCGATCCGGACGACGGCGAGCTCGGCGACGAAGCCGTAGCACAGGCTGGAGTTGATCTGGTCGGTGCGGCTGGCGGCCTTGGCCTGCGGCGGGGTGAACGCGGCCTCCTCGTAGGTCCGTGCGGAGGTGCCGTCGGGCAGTGCGCCGGGATCCCAGTGGATCAGCCCGGCGGCGTGCCGGAACGCCACAGCCCGACCCCGATCCTCCAAGACCCGGACCTGCCCGTCGGCGAGTTCCACCTCGCCTGGGTCGACGCCGAGCAGCGTGGCCGCGGCGATACCGACGGTCGTCGCCAACCTGTCGGCGGCTTCGACAAGGGCGCTGGTGAGCAGCGGCGCGAACCGGGAGGAGTAGCTGCCCGAACTGATCGTCCACGGCGTCGTCGCGGTGTCCATCTCCACCACCGGTCGCACCTGGTCCACCGGCAGGCCCAGCCGCTCGGCGACGACCGCCCGCGCCACCGTCGCGTGGCCCTGGCCCTGTGGCACGGTGCCCAGCAGCACCGAGACGATCCCACTGGGGTCCACGCTGATCCGCACATGCTCGGTCGAACCGGACTTGCCCCGGCCAGCCCCCCGCTGTTGCGCCGGCGTGGCCAGACCGACGTAGCCGATGTTGGTCGCCGACGGGTCGACGATGGTGGCCACGCCGATCCCCATAAACTCGCCGCGCTCGCGGGCTTCCCGCTGGGCGGCGCGCAGCGCCGGGTAGTCCGCGTTCTTGCACAGCAGGTCCACGGCGCGGTGGTAGTCACCGGAGTCGTAGATTCCACCGGTCGGCGTGGCATACGGGAAATCCGCGTGGCGCACCAGATTGCGGCGGCGCAGTTCGATCGGGTCGAGCCCGCACACGCCGGCGACCTGGTCCATCAGACGTTCCAGGCCGAAATACAACTGCTGGCCGCCGAAACCGCGGTTCAACCCGGTCGGCGTCTTGTTGGTGACCACCGCGCGGGAGCGGATCTGGACCGCGTCGATCCGATAGGCCCCGGTGACGTTGCCGAAACAGCGGTACAGCGTGCTGGGTTCCGGCGGCCGCAGGTACGCGCCCACGTTGTCCACCAAGTCCGCCCGCAACGCTCGCACGGTGCCGTCCGCGGACACCGCGGCCTCGAACCACATCGCCCGATCGGAGCCGGCGGAGCTGGCCAGCAGATGTTCGATGCGATCCTCGGTCCAGCGCACCGGGCGGCCGCAGTGCTTGCTGGCCAAGGCCATCAGCGCGATATACGGGTAGATGCCCGCCTTGATCCCGAAGCTGCCGCCGTTGTCCGCGGGGACCATCAACCGAATTCGGGAGGCCGGGATGCCGAACGCGCCCGCGAGCACCTGCGCCATCGAGAACGGGCCGTGGAAGTTCGCCCATGCCTGGATCGCCGGCCCGTCCACCTCGTCCTGCCATTCCGCGATCACCGAATAGCACTCCATCGGTGTCGAGGAGTAGCGCGGGAAGTGGTACTTCCCCCGGACCACGTGGTCGGCCCGGTCGAACACGTCGTCGACGTCGCCGAAGGTGAAAGTCCGGTCGCTCGCCACGTTGCCGCCCGCGCCCTCGTGCAGCCTCGGCGCGTCCGGCAGCAGCGCCTGCTCGACGTCCACCACCGGCGGCAGCGGGTCGTAGTCGACCTCGACCAACTCCGCCGCGTCCTCGGCCAGATAGCGGTCGGCCGCGACCACCACGGCGACCGGCTCGCCGACG
>DASZLR010000026.1:0-34414 GCA_035552275.1 Pseudonocardiaceae bacterium
GGCGACGGCCAGCGCGTCCAGTCCACACAGGACAGCCGGAATGATCAACACCCGAGGTCCGCCCTGGGCGCCGAGCATAATCAAGGCCTCACCGAGAAAGATCAGTCCACTGGCCGCGATCAGCAGCGCGCAGACCCACCCGTCCAGCGGCAGCCGAGAACGAAGATCGCTGATCATCGGACGATCACTCCGTTGTCCGCCAAGGCCTTCTTCACCTCGCTGATCCGCAACTGTCCGAAGTGGAACACGCTGGCCGCCAGCACGGCGTCCGCGCCGGCCGCGACCGCCGGCGGAAAGTGCTCGACCGCGCCGGCCCCGCCGCTGGCGATCACCGGCACGTCCACCGCCGCCCTGGTCAGCCGGATCAGCTCAAGGTCGAACCCGTTCTTGGTGCCGTCGGCGTCCATCGAGTTCAGCAGGATCTCCCCCACGCCCAGTTCCTGCCCGCGCGCCGCCCACTCGACGGCGTCGATGCCGGTGCCGCGCCGGCCGCCGTGCGTGGTCACCTCGAACCCGGACGGGGTGGCCGCGCCGCCCACGGGCACCCGCCGGGCGTCGACCGAGAGCACGACGCACTGCGCGCCGAACCGCTGGCTGGCCTCGTGCAGCAGTTCCGGCCGGGCGATCGCGGCGGTGTTGATGCTCACCTTGTCCGCGCCCGCGCGCAGCAGCCGGTTCACGTCCTCAGTGGACCGAACGCCGCCGCCGACGGTCAGCGGGATGAACACCTGCTCGGCCGTCCGCCGGACCACGTCGTAGGTGGTCTCGCGATCCCCCGAGGACGCGGTGACGTCCAGAAAGGTCAGCTCGTCGGCCCCGTCCGCGTCGTAGGCGGCGGCGAGCTCCACCGGATCCCCGGCGTCCACCAGGTCGGCGAAGTTGACACCCTTCACCACCCGCCCGGCGTCCACGTCCAGGCAGGGAATCACACGCACCGCGACCGGCATATATCGAGCCTATACGGGTTGACGGGACGATCAGATGCAGGAGCCGCCGTGTGCGGATCGGCCCTCGATCTCGGTGTGCACCAACTGGTGCAGCGCGGTCCGCAGCGACTGCTGCTCGTCCTCGCCGAGCACCTGAAGCAACTCGTGTTCCACCTTGGCCACCGCCTCGGCGACCTGCCGTTGCACGTCCCGCCCCCGCGCGGTCACCTCCGGCACGCGCACCCGCCGGTCGGTGGGATGCGGGCGGCGCACCACGAGACCGTTGGATTCCAGCCGGTCCAGGGTGGTGGTGAGGGTGGTCTTGTCCAGGCCGAGGGCGACACCCAGGGACAGCTGTGCGCGGGCCGGCTCCTGGATCAGCGAGGCGAGCACCAGCTGTTCGCGGATGCTGACGCCATGCTCGGAAGCGGCGGCGTCGAGCACGTCGCCGAATCGCTGGGCGGCGCGGTGCAGCAGCCAGTTGAGGTCGGACGTGGGCAGCAGGCGCCGGTTGGCGTCGCAGGCGTTCGAGGTCTCGCGGTCGCTGGCCACAGACACATCGTACAGGTGACACCTCTCATGCCATATCTTCTTGACCGAGAACATCTCTGGTCGTATGTTCTGAGTTGAGACGTCCCTACGGAAGCATCACGGACGTCGCCAAGACATCACCGAGGCATCGGAGAAGACCACCATGGCAACACTGCTGCACATCGACTCAAGCATCCGGCACGAGGGCTCGACCTCCCGCGAGGTCACCGCCGCGTTCACCGACCACTGGCAGAAGGCCAACCCGGACGGCACCGTCATCTACCGCGACCTGGCCGTGAACCCGGTCCCGCACCTCAACGCCGCCGGCTACTACGCCGCGCAGACGCCGGCCGAGGACCGCACCCCCGAGCAGCGGGTCGCGGTGGCCACCCACCAGGAGCTGGTGGACGAGCTGCTGTCCGCCGACGCCATCGTGCTCGGCGTGCCGATGTACAACTTCTCGGTGCCGGACAGCTTCAAGAGCTGGCTGGACCACATCATCGTGCCGGGTATCGTGCCGAATCCGGAGACCGGCCACTCGCCGCTGGCCGGCAAGCGGGTCATCGTCGTGCACGCGCGGGGCGGCGCGTACGGACCGGGCACGCCGCGTGCGGACTTCGACTTCCAGGAGAAGTACTTGCGCAAGGTGTTCGGCTTCCTCGGCGCCGACACCGCGGTCACCTTCGTGGCCGCCGAGATGACGCTGGCCGACGTCGTGCCGGCGCTGGCCAAGTTCAAGGACTTCAAGCAGGAGTCGCTGGCCAACGCGCACAGCGCGGTCCGGGAACTGGCCAGCACGTCAGTGGCCTGACGGCCAACTGGGCGGGCGTGCTCGCGGCGCAATAGTGTGGTTGAGCACACCCGCCCATCGACCAGGGAGTTGCCATGCCGTCGAAATTCCAGAACACGATGGTCCGCCAGTACATGAAAATCGCGGTGAGCCTGTACAAGGTCAGCGGCGGCTCGATCGGCGGGAAGATGCGCGGCGCGCCCGTTCTGCTGCTCACCACCAGCGGCCGCAAGACCGGCAATCCGTACACGAACCCGCTGATCTACGGCAAGGACGGCGACCGGTTCGTGGTCATCGCGTCCTACGGCGGCGCTCCGCAGCATCCTGGCTGGTGGCGCAACCTGCTCAAGACGCCGAAGGCGACCGTCCAGGTCGGCAAGGAGTCGTTCACGGTGACGGCCAGCGAGGCCACCGGCGAGGAACGCGACCGGCTCTGGACACTGATGACCGGGCTCTACGCCGACTACGACGCATACCAGAAGAAGACCGACCGGCAGATCCCAGTCGTCATCCTCGAACGCACCTGAGGCGCGGCCGGAACAAACGTATACAGCAGTGGGGCAGCTGGCCAGGTTTGTTCCGGTCTGCGGTCAGGCTCGAACTCGGCTGAGGAAGGTCTGCCAGTCGGCCGCGCCGAACGCCAGCATCCCGGTCTGCGGGGCCTTCGAGTCCCGCACCGCGAGCCGGTCCGCCTCCGGCCAGCGCATCTCGACGCACTCGCCGTTGCCGGCGCTGTACGAACTCTTGCGCCAGCCAACCTCGACGCACGCGCCGTTGCTGCCGGAGTAGGAACTCTTCCGCCAGACGAACTCGCCCAGCTCACTCACCGTCATCTTTGTCCTCTCGGCTCGCATACCGCTCCGTAGCCACGGTACCAATCAGCTCTCGTGAATTTTCCTCGTCCAGCGCGGCATCTTCCAGTCCCTTCACCACTTTGCGGTAGGAGTCAATCTCCGGCTTCTCCTCCAAGAACAGCCCGGATGTCTCGCCCTCCAAGTAGGCCACCGGCTTGTACCGGTCGGACTCCATCAAGATGAACGAGCCGGAGTTGCCGGCGTGCGCGCCGGACGCTACCGGGATCACCTTGATGGAGAGATACCTCCGGACCGACAGCCGCAACAGGTGATGGAGCTGGTCGGACATGATCTCGTTGCCACCGACCGGCAGCCAGAGCACCAGTTCGTGGAGCAGAAATGTGAACTGCGGCGGCCTCGGCCGGCTGAACACGTTGGTCCGCGCCAACCGGGCCGCGATGCGATCCTCGACCTCCTTGTCCGGCACGGTCGCCGACCGGCCGAGCAATGCCCGCGCGTACTCGCCTGTTTGCAGGATGCCAGGCAGTACAACGGTGGCGAAGTCGGTGATGTCAGTGGCCTTGTTCTCGTGGTCGATGAACGTCTTGAGCTGTTTGGGCAGGCGAGCGCCGAACTGCTGCAACCACCCCGGCGTGTCCTGGTCACGGGTGATGTCCAGCAGTCGGGTGCGTTCTTTGCCCCGCGTCCCACACACCGCGAGGAACTCGGCCACCTCGACCTCGGTCACGCCGCGCCGGCCGTGCAGCACTTTGGACAGCCGAGGTTCCGGCCACTCCAACAGTTCGGCGGTGCGCCGGTTGTTCAGGCCGGCGCGCTCCATGGCGGCCCGCAGTCCGTCGCCCAGCTCTCGGCTGCGAATGGTTGGTTCCCGGTCGCGCATCACGATCCTCCTTCGTGGACTGTCGATATCGAGATTAAAGCCATCGAGCCGGATTTCGGTAGCTGGCAAGGAAAAATCCCCCGATCGGCAGGTTGTGTGCGGCAGCCGCAAACATTCGACTGGTACACACGAGACATCCGGTTTCGTTGATAGGGAGTCTGTTGAATGAACACCATTGACGTCGTCCCGCCGGTTTCCCCCACCATGGACCGGGCGTTGTACCTGCTGCGCCAGGAGATCTACAACTACCTGGACACGGCCGAGCACTTCTCCGACCTCGATCCATGGAAGGACGAGGACGCCGCCCTGATCCGGGAACTGGTGCCGACACTGACGTCGATCATCCGTGGGGTGGTCGCGATGCATCGGCACGACGAGTCCCGGAAATGCACGGCGTGCGACCAGCCGTGGCCGTGCTCGGTGGCCAACTACGTGCACGCGGCGCTGCACGATCCGGAGCGGGTGCATTTTCAGTTGATGACGCGCCTGAACGGGGATCGCTGACGGGTCGCTACTGTGGACGTATGTCTACGGATTTGGATCGGTTGGCCGGCGAACGGTTCGTGCTGCTGACTACGTTCCGCAAGGATGGCCGGGCGGTGCCGACCCCGGTGTGGGCGGCCCGCGACGGTCAGGAACTGCTGGTGTGGACAGGTTCCAACACCGGCAAAGTCAAGCGCGTCCGCCGGGACGGCGCTGTCGAGGTCGCGCCGTGCGACGCTCGCGGCAAGCCGAAGGGCGAGCCGGTGCGCGGCACGGCGCGACTGCTCGACCGCCCCGGCATCGATCACACCAAAGACGCGATCAGGCGCAAGTACGGCATCGTCGCACGACTGCTCATCGCCGTGAGCCGCCTGCGCTATGGCCCCGACCGCGCCGCCGCCATCTCCATCACCGTCAACGCCTGACGAATCAACCCAACAACAGGGCGAGCGCGGGAGCCGGGACGGCCCACACCGACGACGAGACATCGGTGACGCTCTTGGTCGCCACGATGCCGCGCCCATACTTGGCCTCGATGACCTTGCTCTCGCCGCGCCAACCCGACGACACCCATTTCGACTCGATCGGAACGGTCGGCCGATCACCATGCTGGGTCGCGAACGGAACCGGAGCGAAATCTACTTCTTTACCGGTGCTCGTTCGGACATACCCGACGGTATCCGCACTGGTTAGCCGGCCAGGACTGGCCGCTTCGAGCGCGCGGGCCAACGCGATGCCTACGGCCGCCTCGTTGAGCGTGGTGAAATCCGGAGCCGGCAGACCGGGCCGTAGTCGCGGGCCGATCCAGGCCAGAACGGGATCCGAGAAGTAAAACTTGGCTTGCGAGCCGGAAATCCGCCGGCCAGCATCGTTGAGATGTGGACACCAGATCGCCGCGAAGGTAGCCACAAGCCGGTTGAGCCGCGTGGTCAACGACCTACGGGTCATGTCGAGCGCGGTCGCAACGTGTGTGACGTTGAGTGGCGAACATCCGCGCGCCTGCAACTCAGCAAGCAGCAGCGGTACCGACTCGCGGGGGGCCTCGGGATCAACATCGGCTGACAGCCACGCGGCCAAGTCGCCAAGGAAGTCATGAGAGACATCGCTTGACTGATGATGTTCGGCGACCGCGCGTGGGAAGCCACCGGATTCCAGGTATCGCTGCCATGCAAGATCCAGATCCTCGGTGAACATCTCCATCACGTGGACGCTCTCGGCAGCCTCGCGCGACTGTAGATCCCATGCTGGTACGGGATGTGGCAGTGGAACACCCGCCTCTGTCGTTGCGAGACAGTCCCGGAACGACATGGGTAGCAGCAGCCGAAAAGGGCACCGGGCGCCGCCCGTGCGTCCGGCACCGAGATCACGGACAGCACCCTCCATGTTGGATGCAGACGACCCGGTCAAGATCACAGTGTGTTCACCGAAGGCCGAGTTGTCCCGGAGGCTCTTGATCTCAGATGTCCCATTCTGGTGCGCTGGCGCACCAGCACCCCTACCGTTTTGGTGTCTTGGGGAACCAGAACCCCTAGGGTTTTGGCCGCGATCAGCACCAGAACCCCGCCGTCCTGGCGGGTCAGCGGACGGCGGTGAGGGCTTCGGGGAGGGTGAAGGCGCCGACGTAGAGGGCCTTGCCGATGATCGCGCCTTCCAAGCCGTCCGGCACCAGACCGGCCAGCGACCGCAGATTGTCCACACTGGACACACCACCGGAGGCGATGACGGCGGCGTCCGTCCGGGCGCAGACGTCTCGCAGCAGCCGCACGTTCGGGCCTTCGAGGGTGCCGTCCTTGCTGACGTCGGTGACCACGTATCGCGGGCAGCCGTCCCGATCGAGCCGGTCCAGCACCTCCCACAGATCGCCGCCATCGGCCGTCCAGCCCCGGCTGACCACCCGATAGCCCCGCAGCGGATCGAGCCTCGCGTCCAGCCCGACCGCGATCTTCTCGCCGTACTCGCCGATCACCCGGGCGCACCACGCCGGGTCCTCCAGCGCCGCCGTGCCGAGGTTGATCCGGGCGCACCCCGTCGACAGCGCCGCCTTCAGCGAGCCATCGTCGCGAATGCCGCCGGACAGCTCGACCCGCACGTCGAGCCGTCCGACGACCTCCGCGATCTGGTCCCGGTTGGACCCGCGCCCGAAGGCCGCGTCCAGGTCCACCAGGTGTATCCACTCGGCGCCGCCGGACTGCCAGTTCAGGGCCGCGTCCAGCGGGTCTCCGAAGATGGTCTCGGTGCCCGAGGCGCCCTGGTACAGGCGAACAGCCTTGCCCTCGGCCACGTCCACGGCAGGCAGCAGCGTCAAACTCACGCGGCTACCCTACGACGTCCGCCGCCTCAGCGACCTCAGCCTCCGCGACCTCGAACTTCGCTACCTGGGCGAACTCGGCCGCCTCGCGCCGCCGGAACATGCCCGACAGCGACACGACCAGCCCGAACACCGCGATGCCGACGACCACGACCAGCGCCGGACGCATGCCCGACCACAGGTCCGCGGTGCTCCCGGCGGCGTCACCGCTGGCGGTGAGCACGGCGGTGACCACGGCCAGCATCACGCCGCCGCCGACCTGGAACGAGGTGTTGACCAGACCGGACGCCAGGCCCTGCTCATGGTCGGCGACCCCGTCGGTGGCCTGGATGTTCAGCGACGGGAAGCACAGCGCGCATGCCAGTCCCAGCAGGATCATCGAGGGCAGGATGTCGCTGGCGTAGTGCGGCGCGTGCCCGACCCGCAGGAACAGCGCATACGCCGCGACCAGGCAGCCGAAGCCGACCTGGATCAGCCGATGTGAGCCGAACCGGTCGACCAGCGGGCCGATCCGGGCCGAGCCGAGCGCGACCAGCGCGCCGGCCGGCAGCAGCGCGAACGCCATCGCCAGCGCGCTCCAGTGCAGCAGCGACTGGAGGTACTGCGTCACCACGAACTGGAATCCGGAGTACGAGCCGAAGAACGCGATGGCGCCGAGGTTGGCCCGGGACAGCGTGCCCGAACGCAGGATTCCCAGGCGCACCAACGGATGCCGGCTACGCCGCTCGATCACCACGAACGAGACCAACAGCGCGGCGGCGACGGCCAGTCCGCCCCAGGTGAGCGGGCTGCCCCAGCCGACCTGATGGGCTTGGGTCACCGTGTAGACGAGCAGCAGCATGGCCGCCGTCGCGGTGGCCGCGCCGGCGATGTCGTAGCTCTGGTCGGCGGCCCGGCGCGGGGTCGGGATCTTCGGGATCAGCCGAAGCCCGGCGAACAGCGCGATGATCGCGATCGGCGCCGGCAGCAGGAACGTCCACCGCCAGCCCACCTCGGTGAGCAGCCCGGACAGCACCAGTCCCAGCGAGAAACCGGTGGCCGCACAGGTGGTGTAGATGCTCAGGGCCCGGTTGCGGGCCGAGCCCTCCGGGAACGTCGTGGTGATGATGGACAGCCCGGCGGGCGCGGTGAACGCGGCGCTCACGCCCTTGATGAACCGGGCGGCGATCAGCAGCGTCGGGTCGTTCACCAGGCCGCCGAAGACCGAGGCGACCGCGAAAACGCCCAGGGCGATGAGGAAGACCCGGCGACGACCCATCAGGTCGGCCGCGCGACCGCCGAGCAGCAGCAGCCCGCCGTAGCCCAGGATGTAGCCGCTGACCACCCATTGCAGGGCGGACGTCGACATGTGCAGGTCAGCTTTGATCGACGGCAGGGCGACGCCCACCATCGAGAGGTCGAGCGCGTCGAGGAACAGGGCGACACAGAGCACGACCAGCGTGCCCCACAGCCGCGCGCTCCAGCGGAGGCCGGGATCGGCCTGATCAGTGGTTGGTTCAGGAGCCAGGGTGGCTGGTGTTGAAGTCACGTCGGCGACGGTACATGCACGCACAACTAGTGTCGACACATTTATTTTCGTTACATCTAGTGCGCGTGCATCTGATACTATGCGGCCATGACAGCCAAGGGCGGCGACGACGAGGTCGTGCGAGCCTGGCGAGATCTGCTCGCCACGAAGTTCGCCGCCTGGTGCGCGCTGGAGCACGAGTTGCAGGAGTTCGGACTCGGCGTCACCGAGTTCGAGGTGCTGGACCGGCTGCACGAGAAGTGCGGCGATGAGGACTTCCGCGTCCAGGAGCTGGCCGACTCGGTCTACCTGAGCCAGAGCGCGCTGTCCCGGCTGATCGGCCGGCTGGAGAAGGACGGTCTGGTCAGTCGCACGCTGTGCGCCGAAGACCGGCGCGGCATCTACGTCTGCCTGACCGAAGCCGGCCGCGACCGTTACCTGGAGGCGCGTCCCACCCACCGGGCGGTGCTGGCCAACACCCTGAAGCCGGGGAGCTGATCCGGCGTCGACTGACCGGTTCCAGGTCGCGAGTTTTATTCATATTTTGCCGTGATCAGCGCGAACACGCGACCACGAGACCGCCGGTTCACGGTTTATTCATAACCACCGTGCAATATGGGTGATACACATCATTTACGTCGGTGACAGCCGCTCCGGCCCGCCATCGACGGATCACGCAGGTGATATCGGACCGGTATCGAGGCGGTCTCGGCCGCCCGACTGTGCACCCTTTCGGCGTTATGGCTGGTGCGCCGGGCGCGAGGCCAATCGCGAGGGGCCGGACCGGCCTGCCGTAGTTGATCTACGAGGCCCAAAGACCTGAGCTGAGCACGGGTCTCGGCGATCCGAGACCACCCAGTACTTGCTACCACCGCACCGGCCCCTGCTAGACTCAGCGGCCACCAAAAGATCAACTGCTGAGGGGTAGATGCCAGATCACAGCCTGCCGTTCGACATCGCGGAGTTAACCGCCAGCCTACCGGCGATGTTGCCTGGACCACATGATTTGGTCACCTGAGCGTGGCAGAATTCGGTCTTCCGTGTTCAGCGGACGCACCAGACGAATACCGTATTTCCGAGCTGCTGAGTTTCTCAAACTGAAGGCGCTGATGTCTCACTTGCCGCTTGCCAATAATCATGGTCAGCAGTGGTCCGGCTCCGGCGGCCAGGGGCGATCGGACGGCATGGATGTCGGAGGGGTCCAGCGGCCTCGTCTGGTATGGCTCGCGGCCGTGCCCGCGGTCGCGATGGCGGTGCTGGGCGCGGCCGCCGCATTCGTGCTGGCGGTCGATCAATCGCCCGCCGTGGTGATCACCGTCAGCGTCGTCGGGGTGGTGGCCTGCGTGGCCATCCTCCTGTTCGCGGTGCGCCAAGCCCGGAGCGCGGCCCGCGCCCTCGCGCGGCAGGCCAACGAGCCGCAACGCGCGTTCGACGCGGCCATGGCCGGACTGACGGAATTCCACGGCCGCATCACGGATTTCGTCGCCGCCCTACAGCGCGGGCAGCGGCCTACCGTCTACGAGCCCCCGGCGGAGCCGACCGCGGATCGCGACCGGTTCGCCGCGCTGGCCCGCCGCCTGCAGCAGACCGAGAACGCCGTGGAGGTCGCCTTCCTGCGGGCCGCCGAGAACCTGCCGCACGGTGATCCGCTGCAACAGCTGACGGTGTTCGGCAACCTCGGTCGTCGGCAGCAGTCCCTGGTGCACCGGGCGATCCGGATGCTCGACGAGTTGGAGAACCAGGTCGAAGACCCCGACCTGCTCAAAGGGCTGTTCGCGCTCGATCACCTGGTGACCCGCATCCGCCGCCAGACCGAGAACCTGGTCGTCCTCGGTGGCGCCCCCGCGCAGCGGCAGTGGAGCACGCCGCTGACCATGGTCGCCGTGTTGCGCTCGTCGATCGCCGAGGTGGAGCAGTACAACCGGGTCAAACTGGTGCTGCCGATCAAGGGCACGCTGCGCGGCCACGCCGTCGCCGAGATCGTCCATCTGCTGGCCGAACTCATCGAGAACGCCACGGTCTTCTCCAATCCCGACACCACGGTCATGCTGCGCGCGCAACACGTCACCGCGGGCCTGGCGATCGAGGTGGAGGACCGCGGTCTCGGCATGCACATGCCGGACCTCGACCGGATCAACGAGTTGTTCGCCAGCCCGGACAGCGCCGACATCGGCGAGCTGTTGGCCAACGGCCTGATCGGACTCTGGGTGGTCGCCCAACTCGGCCGCCGCAACGGCGTGAAGGTGCGGCTGCAGACCAACATCTTCGGTGGCATCAGCGCGGACGTGGTGATCCCGCGCGGCCTGCTCGGCGAGGAACCGGAGCACGAGCCAAGCCGACCGCAGCGCCACGAGTTGCTTCCGGCCGGTGCGCCGGCCGCCACCGAGCAGTCGAACGGGCACGCCTCCGGCGACCCACAGGCGGCCATCACCGGACGGGTGGCGGTCGTGGCTCGCCAGGAGGACGCGCGTCGCCAGCCGCCAGCTCAACCGGCTCAGCCGTCGCAACCGAACTGGTCACCGCCGCCGAACGGCGATCCGCTCCCCCAGCGTCAGCCGCAACATCAATGGCCGCCCAATCCTGACCCTGCCGCGCCGGCGACAGCGACGACGCAGCAGTCCTACGGGTCCGCCGGCCAGGCTCCCCCGACGTATCAGCCGCAGCGGCCGCCGCTGCCGAAGCGTCCACCCGGAATGACCCATCTGGCGCCCCAACTACTCAACCAGCCGGAGGTCTCCAAGGACGTCACCGGACACACCCCCAATCTGATGGCCAGCTTTTTGGAGGGTATCCGCACCGGCACCGACGAGGAGCCCGCTGATCCGGGTCACTCGTCACCAGACGAATGAGCGTCACTTGAGGAGACACCACTCATCATGAGCGATTGGCCTACGAGCGCGCCACAAGACCTGACGTGGCTGCTGCAGAACCTGGTGAACGGCGTTCCGGACACCCGCAGCGCCGTGCTGCTGTCGTCCGACGGGTTGGCCAAGTACTGGCACGGGATCGACGCCAACGAAGCCGAGGTGCTGGCGGCGACCGCCTCCAGCCTGTGCTCGGTGGCCCGCAGTGTCGGGGCCCGGTTCGGCAGCGGCGACGGAGTCCGGCAGGTGGTCGCGGAGCTCAGCGACGTCGTTCTCTTCGTCACCACGGCCGGTCCGAACGCCGTGCTCGCCACCCTGGCCGGCCGGGAGACCGACCCGGGAGTGCTCGGCTACGAGATGGCACAACTGGTCAAGCGGGTGCCGTCGCATCTGGCCACGCCCCCGCGCCACCCGATTTCCGCGCCGGGCAACGGTCTGGGGTGAGCATGACACTGTCCGAGGACGGGCCGTGGGTTGACGACGCGGCTGGGCTGCTGGTTCGGCCGTACTCGGTGACCAACGGTCGAACCCGTCCGACCGAGCCGCTTGACCTGCTGTCCATGGTGCGGGCCACCGGCCGGGTGCCGGCGCACATGGAGCCGGAACACCACGAGGCGCTCAAGCTGTGTGAGCCGCCCGCATCCGTCTCCGAGGTCGCGGCGAAGCTGCGGCAACCCGTGGTGGTCGCGAAGGTTCTGCTGTCCGACCTCATTGGATGGAACGCCGTCAGCACCCGCGCCCCCGCCGTCGACATCCCCGACCGATCCATACTGGAGGCACTGCTCAATGGGCTCCGCAGCATATAACTCCGGGCCGGCACCCAACTCCGGGCAGATCCCCCAAGCGGTCAAGATCCTCATCGCGGGCGGTTTCGCCGTCGGCAAGACCACGCTGGTGAACTCGGTGAGCGAGATCGAGCCGTTGACCACCGAGGAGAACATCACCGTCGCCAGCGTCGGCACCGACAACCTGACCGGGGTGGAACGGAAAACGACCACGACGGTCGCCCTGGACTTCGGCCGGCTGAGTTTCCCGCGGGAAAACCTGGTGCTCTACCTGTTCGGCACTCCCGGGCAGGACCGGTACTGGTTCATGTGGGACGAACTGTCCAAAGGGTCGCTGGGCGCGGTCGTGATGGTCGACACCCGGCGGCTGGAGGACAGCTTCGCCGCCATCGAGTTCTTCAGCCACCGGGGAATCCGCTACCTGGTCGCGGTCAATCAGTTCGCCGGTGGGTTCCACTACGAACCCGAGGAGGTGCGGGACGCGCTCACCATCGAACCGCACGTGCCGATCGTGCTGTGCGACGCCCGCGACCCCCGGTCCGCCACGAACGTCCTCGTCAGACTGATCGAGTACGTCATCGCCTCGTACACGTCACAGTCCACGCTGGCCAGCGCTCGCATCTGACAGAAACCCCAGCGCTCGTCTCTGACAGAAAAGGGAGCCCACCATGGATTTCGAGCCCGAGCATCGTTTGTTCACTCCGGAGGACCCCGAGGCGGAGCAGCGCCTGGCACGCCTGCGGGAACTCGGTCTGGAGTCCCGCCCGTATCCGGAGTTCGACGCGTTCGCGCGGCAACTGGCCCTCGACGCCGATGCGCCGGAGGGCTACGCGATGATCAATTTCATTGGTCCGGCCGAGCAGTACTTCGCGGGGCTGTACACCCCGTCCACCAACGGCGGCAGCGGTGCCCAGCAGGTGGCCGCGGCCGCCGCGTCGGGACAGCCCGGCCGGGTGATGGACCGGGACCACGGCTTCTGTCCACATGTCGTGGTCCGGCGCAAGGCCCTGGTGCTGGAGGACGTCTGCGACTATCCCCGGTTCGCCGGCAATCCGGTGGTGGACGAGTTGGGCATCCGCTCGTACCTGGGCGCCCCGCTGTTGGACCGCAACGGCTTCGCCCTCGGCACCATCTGTGTGGTCGCCACCGAGCCGCACCCCTGGGGACACGAGGGGCTGCGGACCATCAAGTCGATGGCCGACGCCGTGGTCGACCACATCCACCGGCGTTAGTTAGCTCGCCGGCCGGGGCTCAGGACACCAGCTCGGTGCGAAGGTGGTCGGCCAGCTGTTCGGACCACTGCTGGCCGCGCGACACGCCCAACGCCAGTTCGGCCAGCCGAAGCCGCTGGATGTCCGATGTCCCGGCCGGGGCGTAGATATGATGCGCATCGCGCAGATATCGCTGGAGCGGGCTGCCGCCGTCCAACGCGTACGCCCCGTGCACCTCCATCGCGAGCCTCGCCGAGTCCATTGCGGACTCCACGTTGAGCAGCTTGGCGTTCATCAGCTCCGCGTCACACGGCAGGCCGAGATCCAGCAGGTGGGCCGCGTGGTAAGCGACCAGTCGGGACGTCATCAGTTGCGACTGCATGTGGCCCAACCGCTGTTTGACGGTGGCCACGTCGTACAACGGACTGCCGTAGCGCTCCTGCTTCCGGGCGAACGCCAGGGTCTCCTCAAGGATGGCCTGATGGATGCCCAGTGAGACGGCGGTCAGGTTCGGCCGGCCGTACAGGATGCTGGACGAGTACGCGACCTTCAGGCCGTC
Organism: Pseudonocardiaceae bacterium; assembly: GCA_035552275.1. GTDB lineage: Bacteria > Actinomycetota > Actinomycetes > Mycobacteriales > Pseudonocardiaceae > DASVLX01. The sequence goes on from DASZLR010000026.1 coordinate 13,660, forward strand.
GCCCTCGGCGCCGAGCAGGTTGGTGGCCGGAATCCGGCAGTTCTCGAAGATGAGCTCGCCGAAGCTGAAGCCGTGCAGGCCGAAGGCCGGCCGGTGCGGACCGAGCGAGAAGCCGGGCCGATCGGACTCCACCAGAAACGCCGAAAGCCCGCGCGACCCGGGTCCGGTGCGGACGACCACGCCGTGCAGGTCGCCAACGTGACTGTTCCCGACGAACACCTTGCGGCCATTGAGGACGTACTCGTCGCCATCTCGGTCCGCGGTCGTGATCATCCCCAGCACGTGGCCGCCGGACTCGGGCTCGGTGACCGCGATGGTGGGCAGGCAACCGCCGCTGGCGATGGCCGGCAGCCAGGTATTTTTCTGTTCCTCGTTGCCCCAGTGCAGAATTTTCGCGACACCCAATTGAGACGCCTGCGCCATCGCACCCATAGCGCCGCTCACTCGCGACAGTTCTTCGATGATGATCGTCTTGGCCAGGTGCCCGAGTCCCATCCCACCATAGCTGGGATCGATGGTCACCCCGATCCAACCCTGCTCCGCGATCATTCGAGACAACTCGTATTGAACCGAGCGGGACGCCTCCATCTCGGACACTCGCGGACCGACCTCCGTTTCCGCGAAGGTCCGGACGTCCTGCCTGAGGCGATCGTGAGCTGACGTGGTGAAATAACCGTTCATTGAGGCGTCGATGTCCATAGTCGCTCCAATACGGTCGCGGTGGTGACGAAAAATCCGCAACACTGGGGGTCCCCCATCTTGACATGTGGTAACCAACAGTGACGAAGTCTATGCGGTGAGCTTCCTTCTTGGTACCGCCTAAATGGTGATGACGCTACGCGCCAGTAATTCCACGATGTGGTCCGATCCGTCGGCTGTCATCGGCTGTCATCGCTAGTCGCGACGAAAGCTCTAATCGAAATACCCGGTTAACACAACCGTACATCGGCACGGCTGGATGTCGCATATCTTACATTCGGCCGGTGGGAGCCGCCGAACGCGGCGCTCGCCCAGCACGGTGTCACACCAGGTAGGACCACCCAAGGAAGGCACGTAACGGGATTCACAGAACTGTAACCGACATCGGCTTGCTCATTCGGCACATATACCCTTGACTACCCTCAGTCGCTATGGCGGCAGGAGCGCGTCCACGCTGTCTTGCGGGACACCCAGGCGACTACGCTACGCACAGAGCCGCCGTCTGCAATCCCCCTTTTGGCCTAATGAGTCCCATCATCGCCGCAATCGGGTTTCTCGGCCACCAGCACGGTGGGTGGACGGCCGCCGCCCGCGCCGACGGCTGATCCCGCTGTTCGGATTCAGTCGGCGGCATTCGGATGACGGGCGGCCATCGAGCTAACTGGCAATTGACTTGAGCCAGTTTTCCAACAGGTGCGCGCCGGCGTCGCCGGACTTCTCCGGGTGGAATTGAGTCGCGACGAGCGGACCATTCTCGACGGCGGCGACGAAATCCTCGCCATGGTGCGCCCAGGTGACCAATGGGGCGGGCATGGACGGCGATGGCTTCAATTCCCATTCGCGCGCGGCATAAGAGTGCACAAAATAGAACCGGGTGCCGGCGGAAAGGCCGGCGAAAAGCACCGAATCGTCCGGGGCGCGCACGGTATTCCAGCCCATGTGCGGCAACACGTCCGCGTGCAGTCGCTCGACCGTGCCCGGCCACTCGCCGCAGCCGTCGGCCTCGATGCCGTGCTCGATGCCCTTGTCGAACAGCACCTGCATGCCGACGCAGATGCCCAGCACCGGCCGGCCACCGGCGAGCCGCCGGCCGATGATCCGCCCGCCCCGCACCGCGTCCAGCCCGCGCATGCACGCGGCGAACGCGCCGACGCCGGGCACCACCAGACCGTCCGCGTCCAGCGCGGCCTGCCAGTCGGCGGTCACCTCGACGTCCGCGCCGACCCGGCGCAGCGCGCGCTCGGCCGAGCGCAGGTTACCGGAGCCGTAGTCCAGGACGACCAATCGAGGCATGTGCACAGGTTACGGGACAGGCCGCGATCGACTCCTGTCTTATCCGGACACGATCAGCCTTATCCGGACACGATCAGCGCGACCACCGCCCACACCACGCACGCCACACCGACGATCTCCACGATGATGCTGGCCAACAGAAACCGCGCCAGGGTAACGGTCAGCACGCGAGACCTCTGCGCCACGGCAAGCTGAGTGCGCGCCACTTCCTGCTGCGCGGCGACCGCTGGACTTGAGTACCACTGGTCTTCCAGCAGTGGACCCAGTTTGTTGAGATTGACCTTGTCAGTGATCCTCGGCGCGTTGGTGGCGATGCCGAGAATCGCCGCGATCACGAGCAGCCCGGCAGCCGCGAACAGCGGCGGTTTGACGGTCGCTGGCAGGACGAAGTTCTTGGCCTGGGTGGACAACGCCGACAGTCCGAACAGCAGCGTCACCAGCGTGCCAGCCGAACTGATCACCGCCAGTCCCCTGGCTTGCAGCGAGGACGCATCCGCCCGGGTGCTGTCGATTTCCTTCGCGATCAGCCCAGCGATGACCGATCCGGCCAGGTCCGGTGGGTTGGGGGTGCTCACCGGCTACTGGCCTTGGCCGGCGGTGTCAGGCGGCGCTTCCTGTCCGACCTCGGGGTATTCGATCACGATCTCGCCGAAGGTGCGTTCGACGCCGACCGCTGGAGACTCGAAGGCGTAGCCGGATCGAACCTCGACGGTGCCGATCTCCGGATAGGTGCCGATCTTCGGATAGCTGGGGGGCACTTCGCTGGGGGTGTCCGCTGGGTGCTGTTGGGGCGGGTTTTCCGGTGCCGCGTCCGACTTGTCGGTCATGTCTGTGTGTCGGGCCGCCTGTGAGCTGCGTTACACGGACACTACGGCACGCGCACGGTGATCCGGTGCGGCTCGTCGCCGCGCAGCACGGCCAGCCGTAGCCGGCCGCCCCGACCAGACCGGCGAATCTCGTCGGCGAGGGCGCCGTCCGCGCGCACTTCGCGGCCGTTCGCCGCGACGATCAGATCGCCACGCACCAGCCCGGCGTTGGCGGCCGGCGTGCCGGCGATGGTCGCGCTGACCAGCAGCCCCGGGGTGTCCGACAGCCCGACCGCGGCCCGTTTCGCTCGGGCGATCCGAGCCGGTTCCAGGCGCATTCCCAAGGGCAGTCCGGCTTCCACGGTGCCGGACTCGAAGGAGATCAGCAGCCGGCGCAACAGTTCGGTGAGGGTGGACCGCTCGTCGTCGGTCAGCGCGGACAGCAATCGGTCCTCATTGGACAGATGGACCGGCGCGATCTCATCGAACAGTCGCACGCCCTCGTCGGTCAACCGGACCAACTGCCCGCGCCGGTCGGCCGGATCGGGCTCGCGCACGACGACCCCGCGCTTGGCCAGCCGGTCCAGCCGGACGCTGATCGTGCCGGAGGTCAGCGCGAGCTGCGCCATCAGCCGGGACTGCGGCAACCGGTACGGCGCACCGCTGCGCCGCAGCGCGACGATGACCCGGAAATCCGGCGAGGACAGGTCGTAGTCCTCGAACACCCGGCGCACCCCGGCGCTCAGGTGCGCGTCGACTCGGGACAGCCTGGTGGCCACGCCGACCGGGCTGAAGTCCAGGTCGAGGTGCTGCCGCGCCCACTCGTCCAGGAGCTGGTCGACCGAGTCGGTGGCCTGGCCGGGCGCAACCGCCGGCCCGGTCGCCGCCGCCTCGGGCTGTTCGCTCACGGCGAGCATTCTACGACGAAAATCGGTTGCACAAATGCTTGAACTCAAGCATTGTCAGCGAGCATGGTCGACCAGAACACCGGGAGGACTACGTGAAGATCGGCATCATCGGCGCCGGCAACATCGGCGGCAACGCGGCGGCGCTGCTGGCCAAGGCCGGGCACGACATCGTGGTCAGCTTCAGCCGGGAGGACGCCAAGCTCCGGGAGCTAGCGGACCGGACCGGCGCGCGAGCGGGCACGCCGGCCGAAGCGGCCACGCATGGCGAGGTGGTCATGTTGTCAGTGCCGTGGGGCCTGGTGGATGTCGCGCTGGAACGGGCCGGTGATCTGGCCGGTCGGATCGTGATCGACACCACCAACCAGTTCGGCCGGATCGGCGGCGAGTTCGGCGTGCTGGATCTGGACGGCAGCTCGGCGTCGGCGCTCAACGCGGCGAAAGCGCCGAAAGCCCGCTGGGCCAAGGCGTTCAACACGCTGACCGCCGGATTCCAGGCGTCCTCGGCCGGTCGCACCGGCCCTGATCGGGTGGTGATGTTCTATGCCACCGACCACGACGACGTGGCGGCCACGGTGGAGACGCTGATCAACGACGCCGGCTTCGACCCGGTGCGCACCGGCGGTTTCGACCGCACCGAGGTCGGCCACCAGGAACCGAAGGGCGATCTGTACGGCGAGGAGTTCCACCACGACGAGGCGGTCGCGCTGGTGGCGAAGCTGCGCGGCACGCCACCCTCGGGCCGCGGCCGGCCGTGACGGTTACTTCGAGGCCAGCCAGGCGATCCCGCCGCCGGCCGCGAGCACGGCCAGCACGCCGAGCACCACGGCCATGAAACGGGCGGTCTTCCACGTCGAGTAGACCCCGCCGATCAGGAAACCCGCGAGGGCCAGCAGCCCGACGCCCAACCATTCCTTCGACACCGGCGCACCCTAGCGGACCTCAGAGGACGCCTTTGGTGGAGGCCACCCCGGTCAGCCGCGGGTCGACCTCCACCGCCGCCCGCAGCGCCCGCGCCACCGCCTTGTACTCGGCCTCGGTGACATGGTGCGGATCACGGCCGTGCAGCACCCGCACGTGCAGCGCTAGCTGCGCGTGGAAGGCCAGCGACTCGAACACGTGCCGGTTGAGCACGGTCGGATAGTTGCCGCCGACCACGAAGCCGACCAGCGCCTCCGGCTCGCCGGTGTGCACGCAGTACGGCCGCCCAGAGACGTCGACCACGGCGTGCGCCAGCGATTCGTCCATCGGAATCCAGGCGTCGCCGAACCGCCGGATACCGGCCTTGTCCCCCAGTGCCTGCCGGATCGCCTGGCCGAGCACGATCGCCACGTCCTCGACGGTGTGGTGCGCGTCCACCTCCACGTCCCCGGTCGCGGCGATCCGCAGATCGAACGCGCCGTGCACGCCGAACGAGGTGAGCATGTGGTCGAAAAAGGACACTCCGGTGCGCACGTCCACCTTGCCGGCGCCGTCGAGGTCGATCTCGACCGTGACGCTGGACTCCTTCGTGGTCCGCTCGATCCTGCCGATCCGGTTCACCGGGCGATCTCCTTGCTGGCCAACAGAAACGCGTCGTTCTCGGTGGGCGTGCCGATGGTAACCCGCAGCTGCCCCGCGATGCCGGGGTCGCGGATCAGCACCCCACGGTCCAGATAGGACTTCCAGGACGCCTTGGCGTCGTCGAACTGTCCGAACAGGACGAAGTTGGCGTCGCTGGGCACCACGGTGTAACCGAGCCCGGCCAAGGACTCCAGCACCCGGCCGCGCTCATCGACCAACCTCGCCACCGACGCGAGCGTCTGGTCGGCATGCGCCAGCGCGGCACGGGCGGCGGCCTGGGTGAGCGCGGAGAGGTGGTACGGCAGCCGGACCAACTGCAGCGCGTCGACCACGGCCGGCGCGGCGGCCAGGTAGCCGAGCCGGCCGCCGGCGAACGCGAACGCCTTGCTCATCGTCCGGCTGACGATCAGCTTGCGCGGGAACTCCCCGATCAGCGACACCACCGACGGCTGGCTGGAGAACTCGGCGTATGCCTCGTCTACCACGATGATCGCCGGCGCGGCGGCCACCAGCTCACGCAGCTCGCCGGCCGGCACGGACTGGCCGGTCGGATTGTTCGGGCTGGTCACGAAAACGACATCCGGCCGGCGCTCCGCGACTATCTCGGCCGCTGCCGCGGTGTCCAGCGAGAAGTCCGGGCGGCGCGGCGCGGGCAGCCAGGTGGTCCGGGTGCCGGCGGCGATGATCGGGTGCATCGAGTACGACGGCTCGAACCCGAGCGCGGTGCGGTCTGGCCCGCCGAACGCCTGCAGGATCTGTTGCAGGATCTCGTTGGAACCGTTGGCGGCCCACAGGTTCGCCGCGGTCAGCGGCACACCGGTCGAGTCGGCCAGATACGCGGCAAGATCAGTGCGTAGGCCGACCGCGTCCCGATCCGGGTACCGGTGCAGGTTCGCCGCGACCACCTCGGTGGCGCGCACGATGTCGGCGACCAGCTCCGGCGGCGGCGGGTACGGATTCTCGTTGGTGTTCAACCGGTGCGGCACGTCCAACTGCGGAGCGCCGTAGGGCGTGCGGCCGCGCAGGTCCTCGCGCAGCGGCAGGTCGGCGAGGCCGACTTGGGCGCCCATGGGCTCAGTCGGTTCGGCGGTCATCGCCCGTCCTTCGGGAACCGCGCGGTGACCGCCTGCCCGTGCGCCGGCAGGTCCTCGGCGTCGGCCAGCGCCACCACATGGTCGGCGACCTCGGCCAGCGCCTCCCGCGAGTAGTCCACGACGTGGATGCCGCGCAGGAACGTCTGCACCGACAGGCCGCTGGAGTGCCGGGCGCACCCGCCGGTGGGCAGCACGTGGTTGGAGCCGGCGCAGTAGTCGCCCAGCGACACCGGGGCGTACGCGCCGACGAACACCGCGCCCGCGCTACGAACCCGGGCGGCGACCTCCCGGGCGTGCTCGGTCTGGATCTCCAAGTGCTCGGCGGCGTAGGCGTCCACCACCCGCAGCCCATCATCCACACTGGACACCAGAACACAGCCGGACTGCCTGCCGCGCAACGCTTCGCTGATCCGCTCGGTGTGCTTGGTCGCGGCGACCTGACGGTCCAGCTCGCTGTCCACAGTGTCGGCCAGTTCGGTCGACGTGGTCACCAGCACGCTGGCTGCCAGGGTGTCGTGCTCGGCCTGGCTGATCAGGTCGGCGGCCACGTGCACCGGATCGGCGGTGTGGTCGGCGAGGATGGCGATCTCGGTCGGCCCGGCCTCGGAGTCGATGCCGATCAGCCCGCGCAGCAACCGTTTCGCGGCGGTCAGGTAGATGTTGCCCGGCCCGGTCACCATGTCCACCGGGGCCAGCTCGCCGCCGTCGGTGTCGACGCCGCCGTAGGCCAGCAGCGCGACCGCCTGCGCGCCGCCGACCGCCCAGACCTCGTCCACGCCGAGCAGCGCGCACGCGGCCAGCACCGTCGGGTGCGGCCGGCCGCCGAACTCGGCCTGCGGCGGCGAGCAGACCACCAGCGAGGACACCCCGGCGGTCTGCGCGGGCACCACGTTCATCACCACGCTGGACGGGTACACCGCCAGCCCACCCGGCGCGTACAGCCCGACCCGCTCGACCGGTACCCACCGCTCGGTGACCGTCCCGCCGGGCACCACCTGGGTGGTCACATCGACGCGGCGCTGGTCGGCGTGCACCCGCCGGACCCGGTCGATCGCCTCGGTCAAGGCGGCGCGCACCGCTGGGTCCAGGTCGGCGGCGGCCTTGGCCAGCTCGGCGGCGGGCACCCGGACGCTGGCCGGCCGCACCCGGTCGAACCGCTCGGTGAACTCCAACGCCGCGTCCACTCCGCGCTCCCGCACCGCGTCCACGATCGGCCGCACCCGATGCAGCACGGCGTCCACGTCCATCTCGGCACGCGGCAGGGCTGCCCGCAGTGCGGCCGGTGGGGGGACCGACTCGCGCAGGTCGGTACGGCGAAGCATGGTCATCCTCGGGGTCTGGTGGGTGAATCCGCTGCTCACCAGGTTAGCCGGTCACGAGGTTGCCCATCATCGCCATATCTCGCCCGCGATGATCAGCCCGTCACGTGAGGTTGGAAGCTGTCAGCAGGGCGCGGACGGCGGAGCGCACCCGGTCCGCGACGACAGTGGGGTTGGCCGCGTCGAACTTGCCGTCGAGGTGCAGGAACGCGAGGCCGTGCACAAGGGCCCAGACCGCGGTCGACATCGCTTCCGGGTCGGAGCCGGGAAAACTCCGGCCGACGATGGCCTGGACGTACTGGGTGATGGCGGCGGTCGCGGCGACCCGTTCGGGGCTGTCGCGATCACAGGGCTCGCCGAACATCACCCGAAACAGCGCCGGCCGCTGGAGCGCGAACTGGACGTAGGCGACGGCGATGGCGGCAAGATCGTCGGGGATTGACGGCGACGGGTGCGCCGTTGCCAGGCGTTCGGCGAGCTCGCGGTAGCCCACGGCGGCGACCGCGGAGACGAGCGCGTCGCGATCCGCGTAGTGGCGATAGGGCGCGGAGTGCGCGACACCGGCGCGCCGCGCCACGGCCCGCAGGGACAGCGCGCTCGCGCCGTCCTCCTCCAGCAACTCCCGTGCGGCGCGCAGACAGGCGGCGCGCAGATCGCCGTGGTGGTACGAGGAGCTCGATGTCGGCATGGGCCATCCTCACGCATGTTGACAGTGGTCACATGACTGACTAATGTGACCACCGCCAACATTCTAGACAGATCCTGGACACGTGGATTGGCGGTCGCTTCGATGTCGACTCTGTTCTCGCCGCTGGCGCTGCGGTCCGGGCTGGTGTTGGGCAACCGGATCGCGAAAGCGGCCATGGAGGAAGGGATGGCCGGTCGCGGGCAGTTGCCCGACCAGCGACTGATCTCGCTGTATCGGCACTGGGGCGCCGGCGGTGCCGGGCTGCTGATCACCGGCAACGTCATGGTGCACGCCGAGGCGCTGACCGGTCCGGGTGGTGTGGTGCTCGACGATGCCGCGCCGCTGGAGCCGTTCGCGAGGTGGGCCGCCGCCGGCAAGGCCACGGGCGCGGCGATGTGGATGCAGATCAGCCATCCCGGCCGCCAGGTTCGGGCCGAGATGCCCGGCGTCGTGTGGGCGCCGTCCGCGGTCGGTGTCGAACTGGGTAAGCACACCAAGCGATTCGGCCGTCCGGTGGCGATGACCCCGGAGCAGATCAACGCCACGGTGCTGCGGTTCGCCGTCACCGCGGCTCGTGCCGAACAGGCCGGATTCGACGGCGTGGAGGTGCACGGCGCGCACGGCTACCTGCTCTCGCAGTTCCTGTCTCCGCTGGTCAACCGGCGAACCGACCAGTGGGGCGGGTCATTGGAGAACCGGGCCCGCCTGTTGCTGAACGTCGTGCGCGCGGTCCGGGCCGCGGTGTCACCGTCGTTCGCGGTCGCGGTGAAGCTGAACTCCGCCGACTTCCAGCGCGGCGGGTTCGATATCGACGACGCGCGGCGAGTGATCGCGATGCTCGAACGATTCGGCGTCGACCTGGTGGAGTTGTCCGGCGGCAGTTATGAGAGCCCGGCGATGAACGGACGCCTCGCCGATGCGCGCACGGTCGCGCGCAAGGCGTACTTTCAGGGACTGGCGACCGAGTTGGCCAAAACCAGCCCTGTCCCACTGATGTTGACGGGCGGGATCAGGCGGCGGGAAATGGCGCAGCAGGTCCTCGACGGCGGCGTCGCGGTGATCGGGATGGCCACCGCTATCGCGGTCACTCCGGATCTGCCGAAACGCTGGCGGGCGGGGCAGGACGCGGCCGGCCGGTTGCGGCCGGTGACCTGGTCGGACGTGACCCTCGCCGCGGCCGCCGACATGGCATTGGTTCGGCACCAGATGCGTCGGATCGTCCGCGGCCGCGATCCCCGGCTCGGCACCCACCCGGCACACGCGCTGGCCTGCGACCAACTGACCGCGCGCCGCGCGTTGCGCCGATACCGCTCATGGCTCAAGACTTCCGCCTGAACGACCACTCACCACCGCCTGCCGGGTAAGGACGACTCCGTGGCCACCCTCTTTCACCGCATCCTGCGGACCCACCAGTGGATCTACGAGCACAGCGATGGCGTGCTCGGGCACCGCCTGCTGTTCGGCAACCCCACCCTGCTGCTGCGCACCACCGGCCGGCGCAGCGGACTGCCGCGCACCAGCGCGCTCACCTACGCCCGCGACGGCGACCGCTACCTGATCGTCGCCTCCAACGGAGGACACGACCGTCCCCCGTCCTGGCTGATCAACCTGACGGCCAAGCCCGACTGCGAAATCCAGGTCGGCCGCCGCCGGCGCCGGGTGACCGCGCGTCCCACCCTCCCCACCGACCCCGACTACGCCCGCAGGTGGGAACTTCTCGACACCGTCAACCGCGGTCGCTATGCCCAGTACCAAACGATGACCGCACGCCCCCTGCCGATCGTCGAACTCCGACCCGTGCCCTGAACGGTCCCGACCGGACCGGCGTCATCGCACCTGTCGGCCGCGTAGCGCCCCTACCGAGGACACGAATTCCGTTATCTGGTCCGGCGAAACGAAGTAGTGCGGCGAGGCGCGCACCACGGCGTCCAGGCCACGCCGGTCCATGTCCAGCCGGGTCGAGGCCGCCGGGCTGGTGCTGACCGTGATCGCCCGCGCCCACAGCTCGTCGCGGACCACGGCCGGGGCCATGCCGGCCACGGTGAACGTCACGATGCCGCCGTGGTCGCGGCCGATGTCGTGCACGGTGACGCCAGGCAACTCGGCCAGGCCGGCGCGGGCGAGTTCGGCGCGGCCGGTGACCTGCTCGGCGATCTCGTCCACGCCCAGTTTCAGCGCGTACTCGGCGGCGGCGATCAGGCCCAGCCGCTGCGCGACTCCGAACTCGAACAGCTCGTGCACCCGGGCGTCCGTGCGCAGCGTGTAGCGGTCGGCGGTGTCCCAGGAGGCGCCGGTGTTGTCGACCCAGCGCGGCCGCAGCCGATCCGCGACGGACCGGCGGGCGACCAGGAAGCCGGTGCCACGCGGGCCACGCAACCATTTGCGACCGGTGCCGGAGGCGAGATCAACGCCCAGTTCGGCCAGCCGAACCGGAAGCTGGCCGATCGACTGGCAGGCGTCCAGCAGCACCAGCGCGCCGGCCTGGTGCGCCGCCTCGGCGACCTCGCGCACCGGGTTGACCAGCCCGGTGTTGGTCGGCACGTGCACCAGCGAGACGAGCTTGACCCGCTCGTCCAGCATGCCGCGCAACGCCGGCACCGAGAACTGGCCGAACTCGTCGCTGGGCACCACTTCCACGCCCGCGCCGGTGCGCTCGGCCAGCCGCAGCAACGCGATCGCGTTGGACCCGTACTCGACCTCGCCGATCAGCACCCGGTCACCGGCTCCCAGCGAAACGGCGTCGAGCAGGGTCAACCACGATCTGGTGGCGCTGTCGGTGAACGCGACCTCGTCCGGTTCGCAGCCCAGCAACCGGGCGAACACCGGATAGCCGCGGTCCAGGTCATCGGCCCGTTCCTGGGCGGCGCGGTAGCCGCCGATCTCCGCCTCCCGCCGCAGGTGCGCGAGCACGGTGTCCAGGACCGGGATCGGCGGCAGCGAGGAACCGGCGCTGTCCAGGAAGATCTGGTCGGCGGCGGCCGGGGTGTCGGCGCGGGCGGCGGCGAGGTCGATCATCGTGGCGTCCATGTCTCCAGGTTCCACCATGGTCCCCAGGTGACGTCCTGGAACGAGTCGTCGGTGACCTGCTGATAGCCGTTCCAGTTGTTGCGCATCAGGTAGGTGTGGTCGGCGAGGACCAAACTGACCATGGTCGGGTTCAGCAGATAGGCACGCTGGAACTGCCGGTAGGCGACCGCGCGCTGCGCCGGATCGGTCTGTCGGCGGCCGTTCTCCAACGCGGTGACCACCCCCTGGTCGGCGCCGGCGAGCGCCGAGCCGAGCAGCGGATAGGCGGCGAGATCGGGATCGAACGGGTTGCCGATGCTGATCAGGGTCGCGTCAGCGACCGGCGGAGGCCCGGTGATCGCGGCGGTGCGCACCGAGATGCCGACCGCTTTGGCGTCGGCGGCGAAGGCGTTGGCGAGGCCGGCATCCAGGGTTTCGCCGACGGGATAGTCCACAGTGAACAGTGCGGACACCCCGTTGCGGGACCGGATGCCATCAGGGCCGGGCTGCCAGCCGGCGCTGGTGAGCAGGTCGGCGGCGTGCGCCGGATCGTGCGCGAAAGTCGCCGTGGTCTGGGTGAACTCCGGCAGCACGCCCGGCATCGGGGTGTCGGCGGCGGCGCCGTCGCCGGCCAGCGGCCCGGACACCATGGCGGCGCGGTTGACGGCGTCGTTGAGCGCCAGCCGGATGGTCGGATCGCCGGTCACCGGGCCCGACGCCGGCAGCTGCACGGCGCGCAGGTCGGCGGCCGGGTCGGTGAGCACGCTGAACGTGTCGGACTTGGCGTTCTGCGCGGCCTGGGTGGGTGCGACCGGCGCGCCGTCGAGCTTGCCGTCCTGCAACATCTTCACCCGCTGGGCGTCGTCGGCGATGAACTCGACGGTCACCGTCTTGACCTTGGGCGGGCCGCCGAGCGCGATCGGGTAGCGCGGATTCGCGGCCAGCACCAGGACATGACCTTTGGTCCACGATCGCAGCAGGTAGGGGCCGGTGCCGACCGGCTTGGTGTCGACGGCCATCGCGGCGACCGGGGTCGGCGTGGCGAGAGCGGCCGGCAGGATGCCCAGCGTCAGCAGCTGCGGGAAGGCCGGGTACGGGTAGCCGAGGTCGAACCGCACGGTCTCCGGGTCGATCTCGGCGACACCGGTGAGCATCGAGAAGCGCGGGCGCAGCGGTGAGCCGACCGTCGGGTCGAGCAGCGCGCGGTAGGTGGCCACGACGGCCCGCGCGTCGAACGGGGTGCCGTCGGAGAAGGTGACGCCGGCGCGGAGGGTGATCGTCCAAGATCGGCCGTCCGGCGACACGGTGGGCAGCGACGCGGCGAGGACTGGGGCGAGGCTGCTGTCGGCCTGATGTTCCAGCAGCCCGTCGAAGATTTTCGCGGCGCCGTCCGGGGCGTAGCCGGCCAGCGGATTGAGCGCGTTCGGCTCGGCTGCCTCGGCGATCACCATGGCCGTGTTGTCCGGCCGGCCGGACGCGTTGGGCGTCGGTTGGTCCGTGCACGCACTCACCAACCCGACAAGCAGGATGATGGACAGCGACAGACCACGGCGCACGAGTGGTGACCCTAGCGGGCTACCCACCGTGTCGGACCGAAAATGGGACAGGAGGGGTGCCGGGTGCGAGTCGGGTTGGCTCAGATCACCTCAACACCGGAGCCGGCGGCGAACCTGCCGTTGGTCGCCGAACAGGTGCGGCGGGCCGCCGAGGACGGCGCCGAGCTGGTGATCTTCCCCGAGGCGACGATGGCCTGCTTCGGCGTGCCGCTGCGGCCCTTGGCACAGCCACTGGACGGGCCATGGGCGTCGGCGGTGGCCCAGATCGCGGACCGGCACCGGGTTGTGGTCGTCGCCGGCATGTTCACCCCTGCGGCCGATGGCCGGGTGCACAACACGGTGTTGGTCACCGGCGGCGGACAACACCTGGGCTACGACAAGATCCACTTGTTCGACGCGTTCGGCTTCACCGAGTCGCGGACGGTGGCGCCCGGCGACAAACCGGTGATCGTGCGGGTCGGCGGACTGTCGGTGGGTGTCGCGACCTGTTACGACGTGCGGTTTCCCGAGTTGTTCCGGCGGCTGGCCGACGAGGGTGCGGTCGCGGTGGCGCTGCCGGCGTCCTGGGGTTCCGGGCCGGGCAAGCGGGAACAGTGGGAACTGCTGGTCCGGGCGCGGGCGCTGGACTGCACGTCCTGGGTGCTGGCCTCCGGACAGGCCGATCCGGCCGCGTCCGGCGTCGCAGCCCGGCCAGGCGCGCCGACCGGAATCGGGCACAGCCTGGTCGCGGACCCGTACGGCCGGGTGGCGGCCGCCCTGGACGCCGCGCCGGGCCTGCTCGTCACCGACATCGACGAGGGCGTAGTGGCCAAGGCCCGCCAGGAAATCCCCGTCCTCGCCAACCGCCGGCTGTAGGGGCTCGGCGCGGGCAATGGCTTGCCGGCGCCGCGGGCTCGCTAGCATGCCCGTCGGTTCACGGTCAGGAGGTGGCGGGTGGAGTCCGAGTCGGGCGGGGTGACCGCAGCGTGGCTGGGCGGCCTGGTGCTGTCGGGCATCGGGTTCGGCTTGGGCGTGATCGCCCTGACCCTGCCGTGGGTGTCGGTCCAGTCGGCGCCGACATCGAGCACATCCCTGTCGCCTGAACAGTTATGGCTCATTGGCATTGGTGACCTGGCACCACTGTTCGCCCTGCTTCTGGTGGTGACGGCGCTGATCACCGGGATCGGCTTCGCCACCGGCCGGCGTAGCGGGCGGGCGCACCGGTACGCCGCGGTCCTGTGGGCGCCCGCGCCGGCCACGGTCGCCTTGTTTGTCGGCCTGCACCCTGGTACGCGGGCACTGCGCCAAGCCGCCAACGCCGAGGCGGGCACGGACCTGGTGACGTCCCCGCTCATCGGCGTGGTGCTGTTTGCCGCCGGTCTGCTGCTGATCGGTGTGGGTGTGGCGATCGGACTCCTGAACTCCCCGTTCCGGGTAACCGTGGTGGCAACCGTCCCGACCGTGTTCCCCCGGGCTTACGCGGTCTGGGTGCGGTGGGTAGCCCTGGTAATGGCCATACCTGTAGTCGTGGCATCGGCATCCCTGCCGTGGTACCGGGTCGACAATGTCAGTCCCGACATGAGCACGCCCGCGATCACGCCTTCTCCCGCGTATTGGCAGGAAATCTACCGAATCGGGCTGGTTATCGCGGCCATGCTACTGGTGGCCACGGCGATCGCCACGCCGTCGATACGCGCTGTCCTTCGCGCGATCGGGCTCTTCGTCGGTGGGGCGTTGCTGACCAACTTGGCCATCAACGCATTCCTGCTGTGGAACCCGGATGGCATGATCAGCCAATTTTACCTGTACGTCGACGCCGTGCACCTCGGCTCCGGATATCTCGCGGCTGTCGGCGCCGTCCTGCTGTTGCTGATCGTCATGACCACGCTGGCACCGGTCGGGCCAGTGCCCGAGGAGACAGCGCGATGAGCGAGGAAACCGCCAACGAAACGGGGAAGAACCCGTCCTGGTGGCGCCGAGTCGGCCGAGGTCCAAAGTGGCTGATCGCCACGATCGCACCGATCATCGTGGCCACAGCTGTGCCTGGCGTCGCGCCGTGGGCAACGGACCATATCCGCGACCTGCTTGGCCAACCACCGCTCAGCGCGATCAGCAGCGCGGAACCTGGGCTGCTGGCAGGCAGCTACTGGGCGACCAACAGCATCCTCACAGCCCCATACTCCGACGAGATCTACACCGCCATCCAGAACGAGGGCGGCGTACAGATCGGCACCTCCGGGCAGCTCATCACGCTGACCAGTAATCGGGCCGGTCAGATCGACATCGAGCAGGTCACCGCAGTGATCGAAGCGAGGCAACCGCCGCTGGCCGGCACGGCGTTCATCGCGCCCCCACAAGGCGGCGGGATCGGCCTGACGGTCCAGTTCCACCTCGACTCGGGCGACCAGGTGCCCGCACTGGTGCCCAGCGACCCGAACTATCCGGACAAGAACCTGAAGCCGTACCTGGCCGACGGCAGTTATCTGTACCTGGAACAGGGAAAATCCGAACCGATCGCGATACAGGCGACCACCACGACCTGTTACTGCCAATGGCGGGTGCGGATCAACTACGTGTACCGCGGCCAAGCCGGCCAGATCACGGTGCCGCCGCCGGGTCAGCGGCCATTCGGCACAACCGCGTGGGCAAGCCACTACCGGGTTGAGTACGACACCAATGTGTTCCACGCCGGCATCCCACCGGCCAGGTACGACTGTGTCGCCGAGCCTGCGCGCTGCGAGGTCGGCCCGTTCCGGTAACTGAGCGGCCTTGACCGCCGACGATCAGGCTTGGCGTCGAGGTGCGAGCCCTGCGCGAACAGCGCGGCTGGTCGCGGACCGAACCGGCTGAGCGCCCAGGGATGACAGGCGTTGCGGATGGCCGGCGAACTCGCCAACCCACAGCAAGGACATCATGCCGGCCTCTGAACCAATCGGCCCGCTGGTGCGAATCCGTGTCCTGCGCGACGCCTACGGTCTCACGGCAGAACAACTGGCCGAACTCGGGGTGTGAGTCAATCGCAATACCTTATACAACATCGAGGCCGGCGCGAAGAAGCCCAGTGATCGAGTGCTCAACTCCTACGCCCGCACACTGAGCATGAACCCACTCGACGTCTGGCAAGGCCCCATGAGACGAAATGCGGCCAACAGTCAAACCGCGCGACCGGTCCGCTGCCACGTCACGCCTACTGACGGAGATCGAGGCCAAGATCCAGGGCCGGGGACGAGTGGGTGAGCGCGCCCACGGCCAGATAGTCCACGCCGGTTTCGGCGTAGGCGCGGGCGACATCGAGGGTGAGCCCGCCGGAGGATTCCAGTCGCGTTTTCGGGCTGACCTCGTCCCGGCGGCGCACGGCGGCCGCGCATTGCTCGGGCGTGAAATTGTCCAGCAACACCTCGTCCGCGCCGACCGCGAGCACGGCGTCGAGCTGATCGAGGGTGTCGACCTCGACCTCGCACGGCAGGCCGGGCGCATGTGCCCGCACCGCGGCCAGCGCCGCCGCCACGCCGCCGGCCGCGAGCACGTGATTGTCCTTGATCAGCACGGCATCGCCGAGGCCGAGCCGGTGGTTGACCCCGCCGCCGCAGCGCACCGCGTATTTCTGCAGCGAACGCAGACCGGGCAGGGTCTTGCGGGAATCCCTGACCGCGCAACCGGTTCCGGCGATCGCGTCGACCCACTGCGCGGTCGCGGTCGCCACGCCGGACAGATGGCACACCAGGTTCAGCGCGGTCCGCTCTGCGGTGAGCAGGCCGCGCACCGGCCCGCGCAGCACCAGCGCGGCCGCACCAGCCGGCAGCCGAACGCCGTCATCGACGCGATCCAGGATCTCGATCCGGCTGCCCAGCACCGCCTCGAACACCGCCAGCGCCACCGGAATTCCGGCGATCGTGCCCGGCTGCCGGGTCACCAGTTCGGCCACCGCGACCACCTCGGCCGGCACCGTCGCCTCGGTGGTGGCGTCCGGCCCGTAGCGCAGGTCCTCAGCCAATGCCGTGTCCACCACCCGGCGAACCTCGTCCGCGTCCAGGGAACCATCCAGACCCAGCGTCATGCCACACCGCCCAACGCCAGCGGCGCCACCACGATCGGCCGGCCCGACACGTCCAGCCGAAGCCGCTGGCTGTGCTGCCAGCGACCGTCGCGACGGCTCGGATAGTCGGTGCGGACATGGCAGCCACGCGACTCGTGCCGCGCCGCCGCCATCGTCAGCGACAGGCCGGCGACCAGGGTCAGCGCCGCGTCTTCGACCGCCTCGCGAGTCCAGAGTGGACGAACGACGGCCGCGGCTTCCAACGCACGCCGGGCCTGCGCCAAGCCTTCGGCGCTGCGGCCCACGCCGGCGTAGCGGCTCATCGTCTGCTGCAACACGTCCCGCTGGGCCACCTGCACGGCCGGCAGCGAACCCGCCTCCACGGTCCGCGCGTCGCCGAGCAAACCGCAGGCGATGTCCCGGGCCACCGCCCGCGCCGCCCGCCGGCCGACCACCAGCCCTTCCAGCAAGCTGTTGGACGCCAACCGGTTAGCGCCGTGCAGGCCGGTGCGGGCCACCTCGCCGGCCGCGTACAGACCCGCCAACTCGGTCCTTCCATCCACAGTGGACACGACGCCGCCACAGGCGAAGTGCGCGGCCGGCGCGACCGGGATCGGCTGGCTGGCCGGGTCGATCCCGGCGGCCGTGCACGCGGCGTGCACGGTCGGGAACCGCCGGCGGAACATCGGCCCGCCCAACCCGGTCGCGTCCAGATACACGTGATCGGCGCCGGTCTCGGCCATCCGCCGGGTGATCGCGGCGGACACCACGTCCCGGGGCGCGAGATCGGCCAGCGGATGCACCCCGGCCATCACGCGTGCGCCAGCGGCATCCACCAGTACCGCGCCCTCGCCGCGCACCGCCTCGGTCACCAGCGGCCGCCGGCCCCGCGCGTCCGGCTCGGTGAACAGGACCGTGGGGTGGAACTGCACGAATTCCAGGTCGGCGACGGTCGCCCCGGCGCGCAACGCCAGCGCCAGCCCGTCCGCCGTGGCCACCTCGGGATTGGACGTCGCCTGATACATCTGGCCCAGCCCACCGGTGGCCAGCAGCACCGCCGGCGCGCGCAGCACACCGGGCACGCCGTCGGCGTCCAGCACCAGCACGCCGCCGATCGCGCCATTGTGCGTCCGCAGGGCCTCCACGGCGACATGCCGTTCCAGCACCGGCAACGCGCCACCGCGCGCGGCGGACACCAGCGCCCGCTCGACCTCCGCTCCGGTGGCGTCGCCGCCGGCGTGCACCACCCGGAACGCGCGGTGGCCGCCCTCCCGGCCCCTGGCCAGCCGACCGTCGGCGCCGGCGTCGAACATCGCGCCGCGCCCGCGCAGCCAGGACACCGCGGCCGGGCCGTCGGCGAGCACGGCGCGCACCGCGTCGGCGTCGCACAGGCCGGCGCCGGCGGTGAGCGTGTCGTCGATGTGCGCGGCGACCGAGTCGCCCGGCTCGTGCTCGTCGGGCAGCACGACGGCGACCCCGCCCTGTGCCCAGCGGGTGTTGCCGTCGTCCATCGCGGCCTTGCTGACCACCAGGACCCGCAGGCCCAGCGCGCGGGCCTCCAACGCGGCGGTCAGTCCGGCGACCCCGGAGCCGACCACGATCAGGTCGGCGGCCGCCGCCCAGCGTACGTCCACAGTAGACATCTGGTCGGTCATTCGGCACCGCCGGGCTGGCCGATGGCGATCATCGCGCGCACCGCGTCCCGGCCCCGCGCGGCGATCTCCGGGTCGACGTGCACCTCGTCACGGCCCTCGCGCAAACCACGCAGCAACGCGGCCGGCGTGATCATCTTCATGTACCGGCAGGACGCGCGCTCGTTCACCGCCTGGAAGTCGATGTCCGGTGCCGCCTTGCGCAACTGGTGCAGCATGCCGATCTCGGTGGCCACCAGCACGGACGTGGACTTCGTCGCCTTCGCCTCGGTCACCATGTTGCCGGTGGAGAGGATCTTCACCCGATCCGCCGGCACCGCGCCCTCGCCGGCCAGGTACAGCGCCGAGGTCGCGCAGCCGCACTCCGGGTGGATGAACAGGTCGGCGTCCGGGTGTTCGGCCGCGCGGGCGGCCAGCTCGGCGCCGTTGATCCCGGCGTGCACGTGGCATTCGCCGGCCCAGATGTGCAGATTGCGCCGACCGGTGACTCGCTGGACGTGCGCGCCGAGGAACTGGTCCGGGCAGAACAGCACCTCACGATCGTCCGGAATGGACCTGACTACGTCCACCGCGTTCGAGGAGGTGCAGCAGATGTCCGTCTCTGCCTTGACTTCCGCAGTGGTGTTCACATAGGACACCACCACCGCGCCGGGGTGCTCGGCCTTCCAGGCGCGCAACTGGTCGGCGTCGATCGAGTCGGCCAGCGAGCAGCCGGCCCGCTCGTCCGGGATCAGCACCGTCTTGTCCGGCGCGAGGATCTTCGCGGTCTCGGCCATGAAGTGCACACCACAGAACACGATGGTGTCCGCGTCGCTGGCGGCCGCGATACGGGACAGCGCCAGTGAGTCGCCGGTGTGGTCGGCGATATCCTGAATCGCCGGCAGCTGATAGTTGTGCGCGAGGATCACCGCGTTGCGCTGTCGCGCCAGCCGCCGCACCTCGTCCGCCCACGCCGCGTCGGGCTCGACCCCGCCGTACGGTTGCCCGGATCGCTCCTGCTGCCCGGTTTCGGTGACGATGACGCTCGTTGTCATCTCGCCCTCCTTGCCCGCCCTCGATGGTCCTGATCAGCCCCGACCGGTTTTCGCCTTTGAGTTGAAAACTAAAGTCGATACTATCAGCCGGTGACCCGTATGGCCCACGAGGTTGTGGCCGCAGTCCTCCAGGTGCGAGATAACTCACTGGCCGTTTTGCTGTGGCAGCGCGCCAAAGAGCCGCATCTCGGCAGGTGGGCGCTGCCCGGTGGCGCACTGTGTCCGGACGAGGACGTGGAGACGTCGATCCGGCGGCAGCTCGCGGAGAAGGTCGACCTGCGACAGCTCGCGCACGTCGAGCAACTCGCCGTGTTCAGCGCGCCGGACCGGGTGCCGGGGCCGCGGGTGGTCGCGACCGCGTTCCTCGGTCTGGTGCCCGCCGACAACGACCCCGAGGTGCCCGACGACACGCGGTGGCATCAGGTGGACGCCCTGCCGCCGATGGCGTTCGACCACGGCTCGATCGTGCTGCGGGCGCGGAATCGGTTGCGCTCCAAGCTGTCCTACACAAACCTCGGCTTCGCGCTGGCGCCGCCGGTGTTCACCATCTCGGCGCTGCGCGAGCTGTACTCGGCCGCGCTGGGCTACCGGGTTTCGGCGACCAACCTGCAACGGGTGCTGTCCCGGCGCGGCCTGCTGGAGCCGACCGGCGACACCGCCGCGCCCGGCCGGTCCGGCGGACGGCCGGCGGCGCTGTTCCGGTTTCCGGGGCGGGGGCTACAGATCACCGACCCGTTCGCGGTGCTGCGACCACCCGGCCCTCGCTGACCCGGCGGATCCCTGGACACGAGCCCGGATCGAGTTGGCCCAACCAGGTGCAGCGTTGGTTGGGTTCCGCACCGCGCAACTGTCGCGCCGTTGCGTCCACAACAGCGTTCAGGGTTGGAAAAAGACGTCCGCGAGTGGAGCAAGGGCTGGAATGAGGACCCCACGCCATTTTGTGTGGCGCGAGACGCGGCGGCGGTATCCCCTGCGTGAAGTGATCGAGGTCACTTGATCTAGTCGAACAGGCGTTCGACAAGCGCTGTGATTGTGGGTAGGTTGGGGTTATGGGCACTTACCTGGATCCGTCGCACGCCACCGAGGTGTGGCGGTGCGGTGATGGTGAGTTGCTGGACCGGGTCG
>DASZLR010000027.1:0-5168 GCA_035552275.1 Pseudonocardiaceae bacterium
GTGAGCACCAGGTCGTACACCGAGCGGCCGGCGACCGTGTCGGTGCCGTCCACCGAGACGGTGCTGTAGTTCTGGATCGCGGAGATCAGCTCGGTCGCCGCGGACGCCGGATCGGCCGAGCCGTCGGCGAGCACGGTGAACTGCAGCGGAACACGCTGCTGGGCGTCGATCGCGACGCGGACCTGGCGCACCAGGGTGTGCTCCGTCGGCTTGGGCGTGAGCACCAGGTCGTACACCGAGCGGCCGGCGACCGTGTCGGTGCCGTCCACCGAGACGGTGCTGTAGTTCTGGATCGCGGAGATCAGCTCGGTCGCCGCGGACGCCGGATCGGCGAGCCCGGCCGGCGTGCCCGGCGCGAGTTTGGCCGCCCCGGCCTTGCCGGCCGCGTGCGCGCCACCCTTGGGCAACGGCTGTTCGGTGACCGTGCGGGTGGCGGAATCCCACTGATACACCGTGGTGCCATCCTCCACAATGGTCTGTTCGGCGCTCTGCGTCGGCAGCGAGATCCGGCCGCGACCGGCGCCGTCCGCCCAGATCCGGACCTGGCTGTTGGTGCTGGACAGCTGCGGCAGGTTGGGCAGCACGTCCGGCAGGCCGAGGTTGTTCTGTACGGCGACGGTGCCGGCGAACGCCGGTGTCTGCTTGGTGCTGAGCACGGACTGCACCAGCGCCTGGGGCGTGATCGCCGGCAGGCTGGGCGCCGGCCCGGCGCCGGCCGGCGCGGCCAGCACGCCCAGGCCGACGACTCCGGCCACCACTCCGGCAGCCGCCACCCCGAGCGTCGTTTTCCTGCGGTTCATGCCTCCTCCTTCGGTCATCGATCGCGTGTTCGTTCGATGACACTGAGCCTGCACCCAGCAAACTGAGATATCGCTGAGAACGGCGACCGAGCTGAGAGTTCGCTGAGACTCGCCGACCCATTGTCGCCAACCACGGGCATTCTGTCTTGGGTGAGGCCACGAGTCCTCGTCGTTGACGACGAGCCAGGAGTACGCCGCGCGTTGGAGCGCGGCCTGGCCGCGGAAGGCATGGATGTCGCCGCCGTGGTCGATGGACCGAGCGCGCTGCGGGCCGGATTGACCGGCTCGTTCGACGTGCTGCTGCTGGACATCATGCTGCCCGGGCTGTCCGGCTACCGGGTCCTGCAGCGGCTGCGCGCTGAGGGCGTGCGCACGCCGGTTCTGCTGGTGTCGGCGAAGGACGGCGAGGTCGACCAGGCGGACGGGCTCGATCTGGGTGCGGACGGCTACCTGGTCAAGCCCTTCTCCTTCCGGGTGCTGGTGGCGCAGGTCCGGGCTGTGCTGCGGCGCGCCGAGGCCGATGGCGTCCGGCCATTGCTGCGGGTCGGCCGGCTGGAGGTCGACCGGGCCCGCCGCCAGGTCCGCTGGTCCGGCGAGGTGCTGCCGCTGAGCCCGCGCGAGTTCGCGGTGCTCGACGTGCTGATCGGCCGGGCCGGCGCGGTCGTGACCAAGGACGAGCTGCTGCGCGCGGTGTGGGGCGACGAGCAGGCAGCCACCCGCAACGCCGTCGAGGTCTACGTCGGCTACCTGCGGCGCAAGCTCGACGCGGCCGGCGCCGGGGAGGTGTTGCAGACCGTGCGCGGGCACGGTTACGTGGTGACCACGCCCGAACTGGACGCGGCGCTGGCCAGCACGGCACGGACCGCGGGCGGCGGCTCGCGCGTCCCACGGCCGGTGGCCGGCGGCGACGGGCCGTGACCTGGATGACCAGCCGGGTCGGCCAGTTGCCGCAGCTGGCCCGCGCCTGGTGGCTGCGGCGAACACTGCGGTTCCGCATCACCCTGGTGGCCACCACGGTGACGGTGCTCTTTCTGGTCGTGGTGGCCCGGTTCGCCAGCGGGCTGATCGACACCTTGCTGCTGGATGCCACCGATGACGAGTTGCACGCCGGTCTGCGGGCGGCCGCCGCGGATGTGGCGGCCGGCCAGCCGTTGCCGCGATCGCTGTCGTCCGCCGGGACGGACCAGATCCGAGTGCTGGACACGGGCGGCGCGCCGGCGGACGGCCAGCCGCCGCTGCCGCTGGGCTTGGCCGACATCGAGGCGCTGACCGCCGGCCAGGGCGTGCTGCACCGCGGTGATCAGCCGCCCAGCCGCTGGCTGGGCACGGTGGTGTCGGCGCCTGACGGCAGCCGGCGGCTGGTGATCGCCGGCGCGGCGCTGCCCGGTTACGACCAGGCCCGAGACCTCGCCTTCGAGTGGGCCTTGGCGGCGGCTGCGCTGTGCGGGCTCGCCGCCGGCCTGGCCACCTGGCTGGCGGTGCGCAGTTCGCTGCGTCCGGTGCAGCGGATGCGACTCGCGGCCGCCGCGCTGCCGACTGGACAACGGCTGCCGGTGCCCGAGGCGCGGGACGAGCTGCGCACCTTGGCCGAGGCGATCAACGCGCTGCTCGCCCGGCGGGATGAGGCACGCGGCCGGTTGCAGCGGTTCACCGGCGACGCGGCGCACGAACTCCGTTCGCCGGTCGCGGCGATTCGCGCCCAGGCCGAGGTCGCCGCGCTGCATCCCGATCCGGAGCTGGCCCAGGAGGTGCTCGCCGAGGTGGCCGCCGACGCGGAGCGGCTGTCCAACCTGATCGACGACCTGCTGGTGCTGTACCGGTCGGACACCGGCGAGCTGCCACCGGCCGGCCCGGTCGACGTGGCGCTGGCCGCGCAGGCCGCCATGCAGCGGCTGCCGGCGACGGCCCCTCGGGTGCGGCTGCACGTGCCGACCCAGTCCTGCCCGGTGTGGGCGGCGCCGGCCGAGGTCGAACTGGCCCTGGACAACCTGTTGCGCAACGCCGCCCGGCACGCCCGGGCGGTGATCACCGTGTCGGTGCTGCCGGCCGTCGGCGGCGGCATCCGGCTGACCGTGGACGACGACGGCCCGGGTGTGCCGCCGCGGCACCGGCCACGGGTGTTCGACCGGTTCTACCGGGTGCACGACGACCGGGACCGGCGCACCGGAGGAGCCGGACTGGGCCTCGCGCTGGTCGCCGAGGTGGTGCGGCGGCGGCAGGGCGCCGTGTCGGTGGGCGAGTCGCCGGAGGGTGGCGCCCGGTTCGAGGTCCGCTGGCCCGGCATCCCGGCCCGGCGGTAACCGGAATCCGCGCGGTCGCCGGAATCCCAGTGGTGACGAGGATCACCGCAGACCGGCCATCCGCAGCGCGGCGGCCAGTCGGGGCTGGGCGCGTTCCCGGGCCCGCTCCGCGCCGGCGGCCCGCACCCGATCCAGCTCGGCCGGGTCGTCCAGCAGTTCGGCGGCGCGCTTGCGCACGTCCCGGAGTTCCTCGATGACGGCTGTCGCGGTGGCGTCCTTGAGTGCCGCGTAATCGGCCAGCCCGCGAGCCGCGTCCGCCGGCGTGGCGCCGGTGCAGGCGGCCAGGATGTCCAGCAGGTTCGCCACGCCGGGCTGCTCGTCCGGCGCGTAGCGGACACTGCCCCGCTGGTCGGTGACCGCGCGGGCGATCTTGCGCCGGATCAGGTCCGGTGCGTCCAGCGCGAACACCACCCCGACGCTGTTCTTGCTGGACTTCGCCATCTTCCGGGCCGGATCGGCGAGATCGCGGATGCGGGCCGCCGCGTCCGGCAGCGCGAGGCCGGGCACCGTGAACACCTGGCCATAGGCGCCGTTGAACCGCTTGGCCAGGGTGCGGGCCAACTCGACGTGCTGGGACTGGTCCGCGCCCACCGGCACCTCGTCCACCCCGTACAACAGGATGTCGGCGGCCATCAGCACCGGATAGGTGAGCAGCCCCAGCCGCACCGAGGACTGGCCAGCCGACTTCTCCTTGAACTGGGTCATCCGGCGGGCTTCGCCATAGGTGCACACGCACTCCAACACCCAGGTCAACGCGGCGTGCTCGGCGATCAGGTCGGACTGGACGAACACCTGGTCCGGATCGACCCCGGCGGAGATGATCACCGCCAGGAACTCGCGGGTGAGGGCGCGCAGCCTGGCCGGGTTGTGCGGGGTGGTCAGGGCGTGCAGATCGCTGACGAAGAACAGATCCTCGGGCCCGGCCGCGGCCCACCGCCGGATGGCGCCGAGATAGTTCCCGAGCTGGACGTGTCCTGACGGAGTGATGCCGGACAGGCGGGTCACCTGGGTTCTCCTTGTGGTTGGCCCGCCGGGCGAACCCGCTCACCACCGGAGACGGCCACCCGCACGGGCGGCCTGGGTTGGGAATTCGCGGGGAATGCGCGCTGGTCAGGGCCGCCAGAGGGCGGCCCGCCAGGACTGTTGAGGTGCGCGCATGGTGACGACCATACCGGTTGCCGGGTGCGTGATTCACCACGTTTCCCCAGTGTTCTCCCCGGTCGAAACCGGACAGCCGGGCCGGCGGGTATCCTGGGTGGTGGCCGCGTTCGGGCGATGACTGCCGGCGGCCGTTTCTCCCCGCCGAACACCCTAGGAGTTTCGCGTGCCCACGGCCACGGAATCGCACACGCGTACCGACCTGCGGAACGTGGCCATCGTCGCGCACGTGGACCACGGAAAGACCACGCTCGTCGACGCGATGCTGCGCCAGTCGGGGGCGTTCGCGCCGCGCGCCGAGTTGGTGGACCGGGTGATGGACTCCGGCGAACTGGAGCGGGAGAAGGGCATCACCATCCTGGCGAAGAACACGGCGGTGCACCGCCAAACGCCGGGCGGCCCGCACGAGGCGGTCACCATCAACGTGGTGGACACCCCCGGGCACGCCGACTTCGGCGGCGAGGTGGAGCGCGGTCTGTCCATGGTGGACGGTGTGCTGCTGCTGGTCGACGCGAGCGAGGGCCCGTTGCCGCAGACCAGGTTCGTGCTGCGCAAGGCGCTCGCCGCGAAGCTGCCGGTGATCCTGGTGGTCAACAAGGTGGACCGGCCGGACGCGCGGATCGCCGAAGTGGTCGAGGAAGCCCAGGATCTGTTGCTGGAACTGGCCAGCGATGTGGACGACGTGGACGAGTCGGTGCTGGACCTGCCCGTGGTGTACGCGTCGGCGCGCGCCGGCCGGGCCAGCCTGAACCAGCCGGCCGATGGCGGGATGCCGGACAGCGAGAACCTCGACCCGCTGTTCGACACGTTGCTGGCGCACGTGCCGGCGCCCGGCGGTGACCCGGACGCGCCGCTGCGCGCGCTGGTGACCAACCTGGACGCGTCCAGCTTCCTGGGCCGGATCGCGCTG
>DASZLR010000028.1:0-10139 GCA_035552275.1 Pseudonocardiaceae bacterium
AACAACAGGAGGCGACACGACATGGCCCATCCGGGGCTCTCATCCTAGAACCACGACACCGGCCGGCTGGCCAGCGAGATCCTGGCGGCGGTGCGCGTTGTGCCCGACTTCCCGCGTCCGGGAATCGGTTTCCAGGACCTCTGTCCGGTGCTCGCCCGGCCGCGTCTGCTGGCAGGTATCGCCGACGCCGTCGCCGCCCGGTTCGCCGGCTCCTGTGACGCGCTGCTGGCCGTCGAGGCGCGCGGTTTCGTCTATGGCGCGGCGATCGCCCGGGCCGCCGAATTGCCGCTGGTGCTGGCCCGCAAGGCGGGCAAGCTACCCGGGCCGGTGGACGGTGTCGAGTACGCGCTGGAATACGGGCGGGGCCGGCTGGAGATCCAACATGAAGCCTTCACGCCGGGCGCGCGAATACTGTTGGTCGACGACGTGCTGGCCACCGGAGGCACCCTCCAGGCCGCTGCCACCATTGTTCACAATGGACACGGCGTGGTAGCTGGATGTGCGGTGGTCATGACCATTTCCGGACTCGGCGGGCCGGACCGGTTGGCCCCGGCCGAGATTTTCTCTGTCGTGACAGTGGATGACTGAGCGTCCGGTCATGCCGTCCGGTCATCCGGGGGCGTCGCACGCCACGATACGGCCGCATCCGAAAGTAGCGCGGCTGAGTATCCTTGCGGGTGGCCGCTACATGAGGTTTCACACTTGCATGAGTTGTGTACGGGGAAGCTTGCCTTCAGGGAGGAGTGGTGCCATGGACCCCGACAGACCTATCCGAGTCGCGGTCATAGACAATCATATGCTTTTCCGCCAGGGAATGGTCCAGATACTCTCTATCGAGCAGGACATACTAGTAGTAGGCGCATGCCAATTCGGGGACGCGGCGATCACCGTGGTCGAACGGACCAAACCGGATGTTGTGCTGCTGGACAGCGACCGGGCCGGCTCGCAGGCGGTCGGCATGCTGCGCCGGATGCTGCTGGTGTCGCCGACATCGAAGGTTATCGTGGTCACCGTGCACGACGAGGCCCGGCTGGTGGGCAATCTGGTGGCCGCCGGCGCGCACGCGTATCTATTGAAAAGCGCGACCAGTGAGGAGCTGTTGACCGCCCTTCGAAAAGTTTCCCGGGATTCCTCGCACGTGGTGCTCTCGGTTTCTCGGGAAACGCTGGAAGGGCTCAACGGCGTGGACCGCCCGCTGCTGTCGAAACGCGAGCGCGAGGTGCTCGGACTGGTCGCCGCCGGAATGCACAATTCGGAGATCGCGAGCGAGCTCTATATATCGGAGGGGACGGTCAAACGGCATCTCACCAACACCTACACAAAACTGGGCACCGCGTCGCGCATAAGCGCGATCAAGAAAGCCATCTCGCTGGGCCTGGTTTCGTTCAGCGCGCTGTTCGATGACGAGGACGTCAGCACCGACTGACCGGCCGATCATCGCTGGTCACGGCCATGGGCGACCGCCACCGCGCCGCACAGCGCCGACCGGATCAGGCCGGTGTCGACTCCGCAGGCCACCAGCCGGACACCCTGCCGCCACCAGCCGGGCGCGGCCGCCGGCTCGGGGGCGAACACCCCCGCCGTCAGCTGGCGCGCCGCCGCCAGGTCCACCGCGCGCTCCAACGCGGCCAGCACGGTCGGGTGATCGATTCGGCCCGGCACGCCGAGTGCGTGGGACAGGTCCACCGGCCCCAGGAACACGGCGTCCAGACCCGGCACGGCCAGGATGCGCGGCAGGTCGGCGAGTGCGTTCTTGCCCTCGATCATCACCAGCACGGCCACGTCCCTGCGGGTGTCGGCGAACCAGTTCTGCCGCGCGCCGAAGCCGCCGGCCCGCACCCACGGATTGGCGCCGCGCTCGCCCTCCGGGGCGAACCGTGCGGACCGCACCACGGCGGCCGCGTCGGCCGCGGACTCCACGTGCGGCACCAGCACCCCGGACGCGCCCAGGTCGAGCACGGCCCCGATGGCCGGCGGATCGAGGCTGCGCACCCGCACCACAGTGGCCAGCCCATGTGCGTCCGCGGCCAGCACCGCGGCGTGCACCTGGCCGAGTTGGTGCGGGCCGTGCTCCATGTCCACGATCACCAGGTCGAAACCGGCCAGCGCGATCAGCTCGATGACCTCCGGAGACGGGATCAGGTTGAACGTGCCGAGCAGGTTGTCCGGCCCGGCCAGCCGTTCCACCAGCGATGGCCGGGTCATGGTTCGAGCACCAGCTTTTGCGGCAGCCCGGTCGATCTGGCCAATCCTGCCGAGGCCAGTCGCGGCGCGACCTGCGCGGCCGCGGCCTTCCCGTAGGCGTCGGCGATCCGGGCCAGCAGTTCGGCGCCGTCCAACTGATATTCGGCGGTGCCGGCCGTCTCCAGCACGACGGTGGCGACCATGCAGCCCAGCCGCGCGGCGTCCACGAACGGCAGATCCCAACTGCGCGCGGCCAGGAAACCGGCACGGAAGCCGTCCCCGGCGCCGGTCGGGTCGACGATCCGTACGGGCGGCACCGCCGGCACGGTGACGGCCGCCCCGCTGGCCGACTCGACGCGTGCGCCGCCGGCGCTCAGCGTGGTGATCCAGGTGCCGACCGCCGACCACACCCGGTCCTCGGTCCAGCCGGTGCGGCGCAGCAGCAATGCGCGTTCGTACTCATTGGTGAACAGGTACCGGGCGCCCTCGACGAGCCCGCGCACGGCGTCCGGCTCCAGCGTGGCCAGCTGCTGCGACGGGTCGGCCGCGAACGGCAGCCCGAGCCGCCGGCATTCCGCGGTGTGCTCGACCATGGCCACCGGATCGTTCGCGCCGATGACCACCAGCGCCACGTCGCCCAACCGGTCGCGCACCGCGGCCAGTTCGATGTGCCGCGCCGCGCTCATCGCGCCCGGGAAGAACGTGGCGATCTGGTTCTGCTTCTGGTCCGTGGTGCACCAGAACCGCGCGGTGTACTCGGCGGACCGCACCAGCACCGATTCGGTGTCCACCCCCTCCTGCTCCAGCCAGGCACGGTAGGCGGCGAAGTCCTGGCCGACCGCGGCCACCAGCACGGGGCGGTGGCCGAGCCGGCCGAGCCCGGCAGCGATGTTCGCCGCCACTCCGCCATAATGAATATCCAGCCCATCCGCCAGAAATGACAGCGAGAGATGATCCAGCTGTTCGGCGATGAGATGGTCGGTGAATGCGCCGGGAAAAGTGGTCAGGTGATCGACAGCGATTGATCCGGTGACGACAATACGCATGCGCAGAGTCTCCCGCCGGCCTGGTCGGGCGGCATCGGCTTTCCGGCACACTGCCGACTGCGACCTTTGATCTGGTTCGTGGCACGTTCGCGCAGCCGCAAGTTGGCCGCATCCGTCGATTGTGCTCGGGTTTCCGGATTTCTACGGTTGCCGCTAAGGGGCTCTAGCCACCAGTTGGAAGGGAGTGCTGGATGTCCGGTACGGAGACAGTCAAAGCGAGCACGGCGACACGACCCGCATTCACAATTTTCGAGGGCTACGCGGTGAGCAGTATTCTCGCCGCATTCCAGATGACCGGGCTGCTCGCGGGACTGGAGTCCGGCGGGCTCGACCGGCGGACGATCGATGCGCGGACTGCGGAGCAGGCGGACCTGCTGCTCGCCAGCTTGCGCTACCTGGCGCAGCGGTCGGTGGTGGAGGCCACCGCAGACGGCTACGCGCTCACGCCGTACGGACGGGAGATCTGTCTGGACAAGGGATATCTGGTCTGGCTGGTCGGTGGCTACGGTGAGCCGCTACGCCGGATGGACGCGTTCCTCGGCGTGGGCAAGAAGTACGGCGTCGACTACGTCCGGGACGGCAAGTGGGTGGCCGGTGGCGCCGCGCTGCTCGGCGGCAAGGACGTGGTGCCGCAGGCGATGGGGCTGCTCCGGCAGATCCGCTTCGCCCAGGTGCTGGACCTGGGTTGCGGCAACGCCCGGCTGCTCACCTCGATCTGCCAGGAGTTCGGCGCCAAGGGCGTCGGGGTGGACATCAGCCCGGAGGCGTGCGCCGACGCCAGCGCGCTGATCGCCGAACACGGGATGACCGACCGGATCGCCATCGTGCAGGCCGACGCCGACGCGCTGGCCGGGATTAGCCAGCTGGTCGGCACCGATCTGGTGGTCACCTTCTTCCTGCTGCACGAGATCCTGGCGCAGGGCCGGGACCGGCTGGCGGCCTACCTGACCGACCTGGCGCGGACCCTGCCCGGCGGCGCGCACCTGCTTATCGCGGAAGTCGAGCCGGCTGTCGACGGCCAGCTGTTCACGCCCGAGTTCACCTTCGTGCACGCGCTGATGCGGCAGACCCTGTTGCCCGCCGAGGACTGGACGGAGCTGTTGCGCGGCAGCGGGTTCATCGTGGAAAAGGTGCTGCGTAACGATATGCCGGGCGGCGTCCTGCTATTGGCCAGGACGGGGGAGCGGTGAGCGCGGCCCGCCTCGCAGGCGCGGACGAGTTGCGCGGCCAGCTGTTGTTCGCCGGCGCGCCGCACCCGGTGTCCGCCGGTGCGCTGGTCAGCGGCCCGGTGTCGGTCGCCGGCCGGGCCGGGGCGCGCGGCGAGGTGGTCCGGGTGCATCCCGCGATCGCCATGCTATTGCGCGAACCGCTGACCGCCGAGGCCGGTCCCGGCGAACTCGCCCGGTCGGTGGCGGCCGCGTTCGTGGCCGGGCACCTGGCGCATCCGGGCGAGGAGGCCGACCGGTTCGTGCTGGGCGACCGGCCGGTGCCGGTTCCGTTGCGCGGCCCGATCACCGTGTGGTCCGGCACTGACCTGCCGGACACCTACCTGCCGGAGGATTTCGGCGACCTGGCCGGCCGGCTGGTCCGGCTGGCGGGCCTCGCCGGCGAACTGTCCGCCGGACAGCTGGCCGTCCTGGGACCGCTGACTCCGCGGGCCGGCATCGCCGCGCGGCCGGGCACGGTCCAGCTGTGGGGGCCGGGCGATACCGCGCTGATCGTCCACCTGGTCCGCGCGGGCCACCGCAACGGAGGGCAGCGACCATGACCGGCACCACCGCACAACCTGTCATCGACGTGGATGGCCTGGCCGACCGGCTGGACACCGCGTGGGAGGGCGGCACCTCCATCCCGCCGCTGAGCGAGACGCCCGGACTGACCTCGCCGGAATTGGCCTACCAGATCCAGACCCGGTGGACCGAGTTGCGCCGGGAGCGGCACGGGGACCGGGTGATCGGCCGCAAGATCGGCCTGACCAGCCGGGCCATGCAGGAACAGATGGGTGTGGACGAACCGGACTACGGCTGCTTGTGGAGCTCCCGCCACTACCCGGCGATCGGCGGCCGGGCGTTGCTGCCCGCCGAGGTGTTCGTGCAGCCCCGGGCAGAGGGTGAGCTGGCCTTCCTGCTCGACCGGTCGTTGTCCGGCTGGCCGATCAGCACGCAGGACGTGCTGGCCGCGACGGATGCGGTGGCCGCGAGCATCGAGGTGATCGACAGCCGGATCACCGACTTCCGGATCACACTGGTCGACACGGTGGCGGACAACGCCTCCTATGGCGCGGTGGTGCTCGGACCGTGGAGCCTCGCGGCCCGCACGGAGGACCTGCGCACCATTGGGATGCTGATCCACCGCAACGGCGAACCGGTGGTGCACAGCTGCGGCGCGGCGGCCCTCGGCCATCCGGCGCGGTCGGTGGCCTGGCTGGCGCGGCGGCTGGACGAGTTGGGCACCCCGTTGCAGGCCGGGGACATCGTGCTGTCCGGCTCGCTCGGCGTCTCCATCCCGGTCGGCCGCGGCGACGTGTTCAGCATCCAGACGCACGGCCTGCCGCCGCTGTGCGCGGTGTTCGGCTGATCCCGCCGCAGCCGGGATTGTCGAGAATAGGACAAGAATATTCAAGTTCGACCGATTGCTGGCCACTATCCTCTGCACAGGACGAAGGCGAATAACAAATGCGTACGCTACAGGAGAACGGCTCGGTCACGCCGTTGCGGGTATGGGATGGAGTCACGGTTCGCGTCGTGCATGGTGACGTGCTGAGTATGGCCGTCGCCGAACTAGCCCCGGGAATCGTGGTGCCGGAACATCGACATGTCAATGAGCAGATCGGCGTGGTGATTCAGGGATCGGCATCGTTCACCGCCGACGGAAGCACCGTCGAACTCGGTGCCGGTGGCACGTACCGGTTCCTGGCGAATGTGCCGCATCAGGTCGAGGCCGGCCCGGAGGGAGCTGTTTTCGTCGAATGCTTCTCCCCGGTTCGCGAGGACTGGAAAACCCTGGAACCAGCCGATTCCGCGACGCGATGGCCGACCGCGGAATAACCGCTCTGGTCTGCGCGGGCGGAACCGAGCCGGTCCGGTTCACCCGGGTCGTCGCACCGGAGCCAACGGAGAATGAGGTGATGGTCGAGGTGCGGGCGATCTCGGTGAACCGAGGTGAGCTGCACCGGCTGCACGACCCGGCCAACATCGGCTGGCGACCGGGCTGGGACTTCGTCGGCGAGGTGGTCGGCGGAACGGGATTTCCGTTGGGCAGCCGGGTTTTCGGCATGTCCGACGGGGGCAGCTGGGCGCAGCGGGTCGCGGTCCCGGTCACCCGTGTGGCCGCGGTTCCATCGGCCCTGTCCTGGGCGCGGGCGGCCGCGCTGCCGGTGGCCGGGCTCACCGCCCTGCGCACGCTGCGCCTGGCGGGTCCGCTGGCCGGCCGGCACGTGCTGATCACCGGGGCGGGCGGCGGGGTGGGCCGGTTCGCCGTGCAGTTGGCCCACCGGGCCGGGGCGCGGGTGACCGCGCTGGCCGGCAGCGCCCGCCGGGTCGCCGGGCTGCGGGCGCTCGGCGCCGACCAGGTGGTCACCGACCTCGCCGGGCTGGCCGGTGGCTACGACCTGATCCTGGAGTCGGCCGGCGGGGACGTGCTGGGCCGGGCGCTGGCGCTGCTCGCGCCCGGTGGGCTGGTGGTCAGCTACGGCAACTCCGCGCGGGCGTCCAGCACGTTCCTGGTCAACGACTTCTATCCCCGGCAGGCCCGGTTGTGCGGCTTCTACCTGCCCGACGACGCGATCACCACACCGCTGCGCGCGGACCTGGCCACGCTGGCGGAATGGTGCGCCGCCGGTGAGCTGACCGTGCCGATCGCCGAGGAGACCGGCTGGCGGGACGTGGCCGCGGTGCTGGACCGGCTACGCGACCGGCTCATTGACGGCAAGGCGGTCCTGCGCCTGGATTCCGACCCCATTTCCAGTTGAGGAGTTAGCACCGGATGGACATCGCGGACACCACGTTGACGCAGCGGCATCGGGACCTGCGGCATCGGCTGCGCCGGGTCGCCACGACCACCATCGCAGCCACCGCGGCCGAGGTTGACGCGTCGGGTGAGTTCCCCATGGCCGCGCACAAGGCGCTGGTGGCCGAGGGTTTGTACGCGCCGCACATACCCGTCGAGTACGGCGGGCTCGGCGGCGACACGCTGAGTTCCTGCCTGGTCGTCGAGGAGGTCGCGCGAGTGTGCG
Organism: Pseudonocardiaceae bacterium; assembly: GCA_035552275.1. Lineage (GTDB taxonomy): Bacteria > Actinomycetota > Actinomycetes > Mycobacteriales > Pseudonocardiaceae > DASVLX01. Next base: position 7,465 of record DASZLR010000028.1, read on the forward strand.
CGTCCTCCTCGCTCACGCCGAACGTCACCCGGCTGGCGTCGCTGCCGCTGCTGGCCGTCGGCTCGGCCGAACAGCGGCGGCGCTATCTCACCGAAGTGGCGCGGGACGGCGCCATCCTGGCCTTCGCACTGTCCGAACAGGACGCCGGCAGCGATGCGGCGGCGATCCGCACCAGGGCCCGCCGGACCGGCGAGGGCTACCTGCTGTCCGGCAGCAAACGGTGGATCACCAACGCCGGTGTCGCCAGCTATTACGTGGTCGCCGCGGTGACCGACCCGGACGCCGGGGCGAAGGGCATCTCGTTGCTGCTGGTGCACGCCGACGACCCCGGCGTGACGTTCGGGCCGGACGAGGACAAGCTGGGCATGCGCGGCTCGCCCACCCGGCCGGTGCATTTCGCCGACGTGTGGGTGCCGGCCGAGCGGCTACTCGGCGAAGAGGGCCAGGGGCTGGAGCTCGCGCTGGCCGCACTGGACCACAGCCGGATCACCATCGCCGCACAGGCGGTGGGCATCGCGCAGGGGGCGCTGGACCATGCGGCCGACTATGTCAGCGAGCGGCACCAGTTCGGCCGGCCGGTGGCCGATTTCCAGGCGGTCCGGTTCAAGCTGGCCGACATGGCCATGCACCTGGAGGCGGCCCGCCAGCTCACCTACGCTGCGGCCGGGCGGTCCGACGCGAACTCGGGTGACCTGAGGTTCTTCGCCGCCGCGGCCAAATGCTTTGCTTCGGACACCGCCATGCGGGTCACGGTGGACGCCGTGCAGTTGCTGGGCGGGCACGGCTACACCCGGGACAGCCCGATGGAACGGATGTTGCGGGACGCCAAGGTCACCCAGATCTACGAGGGCACGAACGAGATTCTGCGAGTTGTGATGGCGCGCCAGGTGCTGGCGCGAGGAGGGGGCGACTGAGATGGTAACCACGGAACCGGCGCCGTCGCGAGCCCGGCAGGGCCACGGCGGCGTCGATTATGGTTTCTCGATCAGCTGGCGCCGGACCCGTTGGTCTGGCACCGGGCCTGGTCGATGCGCGTGCGCGGTTTCGGTCGACCCGGAGGCGCTCGTCCTGGCCACCGGGTCGGTGCTGGCCCGGCACCGGATCATGCGTATCGCACTGTCCTTTGTGGATGGGATTGTGGTGATGCGCGAACTGCCCCGGTCCGCGCCACCGCCCGAGCTCACCGAACTGCACCTGCTGCGGCCGGCCGAGCGCGCCCGCCGCCGAGCCGCGCTCGTCGAGGAACTGCTGCTCCGCCGGCTCGAACTGGCCGGCCAGTCGCCAGTACGAACCGCCCTGATCCACCGCGGCCGCAACGACTACGAGCTGCTGCTGGTCGTGCACCAGTGCGCGGCGGACGAGCGCTCGCTGCACCTGCTGACCGACGAGCTGGCCACCGAGTACCGGACGATCGTCGAGCCGGACCCCGACGCGCCGGCAACGCCGGACCGCACGACCCGCGACCTCGCTGGCGCTGCCGATGATCCGGCCGACAACCCGGCCGCCGGGCTCACTGGGGACGAACTGGCCGGGCAGCTGGCGTTCTGGCGCCGCACCCTCGCCGACTTGCCGGATGCCCTGGCCCTCGCGCACGAGCGAACTCAGGGCGACCAGGGCTCGCAGGTTGCCACCCTGGCCACGCAGACCCACGAACAGACCTGCGGGCCGTGCTGTCCGCCGCGCTCGCCGCGCCGGACCGGGAGATCGGCGCGTCGGCCGCGGCCGGGAGCGGGCGATGACCGGCCGGACGGAACTCGGCCAGCGCGCCGGCCGGCTCACCCGGCTGCGGCAGCTGACCGGGCTGCGCGCGTTCACCGTGCTTTGGGTCGGTCAGCTGGCGTCCTCGACCGGTACCCGGATGACCAACTTCGTGCTGGGCATCTGGGTTTGGCAGCAGACCGGCCAGGCGTCCGCGCTGGCGCTGCTGACCTTCTTTGCGTTCGGCGCGACCGTGGTGTGCAGCCCACTGGCGGGCAGCCTGGTCGACCGGTTGAGCCGCCGGCTGACCATCATGCTCAGCGACATCGGCTCGGCCGTCGCGACCGGGCTGTTGTTGCTGGTGTTCCTGACCGGTCACGCGCAACTCTGGGAGCTGATCCTCACCAACACGCTGACCGGCGGATTCCTGGCCTTCCAGTACATGCATCCTGACCGGCCGCTGTTCAAGGTCGTGGTCAATGACGAGCGGCAACACGCGATCTGGCCGGCGTGCCGGGACAACGCGCCCGGCTGGCGGGACGCCGGCTTCACCGGCGACGAACAACAGCGCGCCGCGTACGTCGCCGAGGTGTGGCCGGATATCCGGCCGGCCAGCGTGCGGAGCGCGCCCTGACCGGCTGGCAGCGCCGGATCGCCCTGCCTGGCGACGCGCGGGTGCGGTGCTGCGTCGGTCGTGGCGACGGATGCTCGCCGTCGATGGCCTCGACCCGGGCGAGCTCGGCGTGGTGCGCTGAGCCGAGGAGGACGGCGCGCTGTACGAGTCCGCCGCGCGGGAGCTGGCCGGTGCTGGGCCGAACGGCTTGCGCGGCACCGTGCTGAGCACTGGATCGCGCACCGAGCTGCATGTGTGCACCGATCCGCGGCGGCTGTCCCCGGACCGGCTCGGCCGGCTGCTGCGCGAGGTTGCCACCACCTACCACGCGGTCCGCACCGGCCGGCTGACCCTGTGGCCCGAA
>DASZLR010000029.1:0-25987 GCA_035552275.1 Pseudonocardiaceae bacterium
CACCCAGATTGACTCGGCCGAGCTGCCGGTGCGGCACCAGACTCGGCGGCAGGGTCGGCCATACACCCTCGTGCTGACCAAAACCGACGCGCTGTTCGCGCGTGCCGAGAACGCGCGGCGGCAGGCCGTGACCGACCTGGCATGGCTGACGTCGACGTGGGGCGCCGCACCGGCGCGAGCGTAAGGGCCGAGCGCCGTTTCTCGCGGTGTCCAGCCGTGTGCCGTCGAAGGATGGCAGCGATGACCGGCAGCCTCGTCGACGTCGACGAGGCTGCCGCACCCTCACAACGCGGCGCCGCACGGTGATCGTGGCCCAGTGGACGGATACTGGGTGACCTGTCCATGGTGGACTGAGCGCTGCACGTCGTAGGGCGTCTTGGCCAGGGCGGGCGCACCAGAGATCAGCTCGCTCGTCCTGTCACCGACAGTCTGTTCGACATTCGGGCCGTCCGAATGGGACGGACCGACGTGATGGGTCAACACCTCGACGGGGCGGGTGTCTCGTCGGCGCGCGGTCAGTCGTCACGATCAGTGTCACCCGACAAGGTCATGAAACCCGTCTGGACCTTTCATTGATCGGCATCGTCAAGGACACTGGAGGCGCGGATGGCGCCCCATCGCGCCGGTAGTGGACCGGACCGAGGTGATGGCGATGGCACAACCGGAGGTCGTGCGGGACGACGAGGTTTCCCGGCCTTCTGGGTCGCCGCATGCTCCGCGCGATCTTCGGCTGATCACCAGATTCGGCGCCCAGTCCTGGCTCGGCCGGATCGGCGCCGACGGCACGTCCCGCACGGTGGTCGCCTACCGGCTGGCCGGCGAGGATGATCCGACCGTCGCCGATTCCGAGCGGCTACCGGAGTTGGCCGCCAGCCTGGCCGCGTGCGGGTCACCCGGCGTCGTGCCGCTGTTGGGCGCGGTGCAACGCGACGGTGCCATCTGGCTGGTGTCGGAGTGGGATGACGGCGTGCCGCTGAGCCGGTTGCGCCGGCTGACCGCGTTGCGGACCGCGACGGCGGCGGCCATCGGCATCGGGATCGTCGGCGCGCTGCGGGCGTTGCATGAAGCCGGCGGCGCACACGGCGACCTCGCGGTCAGGCACGTGCTGATCGGAATGGACGGTCGGGTGCGGCTCGCCGGATGGGGTCGGCCGGTGCTGCGCGGCGACTACACCGCCGCGCGGGTGCGCGAGGACGATCTGACGGCAGCCGCCGCCCTGTTGACGCAACTCTGTCTGCCGGACACCGACCCGGTCCCAGCCGATCTCGACCAACTCGATGCCGCCCTGCGCCGAACCCTGCGCCGCGCCGACGCCCGCGGCACCGCGATGGGCCGGGCCACCCGCGAGCTGGCCGAGTTGGCGCGGGCCGCGGCCGGCCGGCCGGCGCCACGGGCACCGACTCCGATGGCCGGTCCGGTGACCCAACGGGTTGCCGCCCGCAATGCCACTCCCGGCGCCGTCCAGAGCAAGGCTGCCCAGAGCAAGCACGGGAAGCGGATCCTCCGCGCGGTGCTGCGCCGCAGCTGGCCTTCGCTGGTGGCACTGGTGGTGCTGGCGACAGCGGTGGTCCTGGAGTTCGGTTTCCTGCATGGCCCGCTCAGCAAGGACGTGCACCAGTTGCTCGGCACGAATCCGGTCACCCACCCGGCACGGCCGACCGGGCCGACCGCCGAACCCGCGCCGCCGCCGCCGTCCATCGCCCCCGCCTCGGCCGGCGCCGTGACGAGCGTCCAGTTGCGAGCTCTGCGGCCGTGCACCGTCAACACCGCCTGTCCGGTGAGCGTGACGGTCCAGGTGTTGCCGCAGCGCACCGCGCTGACTCTCGCGTGGCGGTTCCAGGTCGTTGACCGGTGTGCCGGGCGGCAGCGGGAGTTGCCCGGCGAGTCGGTCACGGTGCCGGTCGGGGACACCAGCATGACGGTCGTGGGCACGGTGACGCTGCCGCCGGGCGGCCCGCTCGCGGTCGTCGCCGTCACCACCGCGCCGGCCCAGGTCGCCAGTTCCCCGGTGCTGGCACCGGATCCCGCCTTCTGCTGAGCCGACTGACCCGACCGGAGAGGAGTCCGCGGTGCTGACCATCGAGCACGGTCACGCTCAGGCGTCGTCCGGACGTGGACGCTGGTGGCCATGGCGGCGGGACCGATGGCTGCGTGATCCGCGACCCCAGCGGCACCCGTTCTGGACGCTGTTCAACGCGCTGCGCCGCATCGGCAGCGGGACGTTCGACCTGTTGGCGATCGTCGCGGTCGCCGTGCTGGTCGGCCTGGGCGTGCTGAATCTGGACGCGGTGGGCGGCCACACGCTCGCCAGCCACCAACTCGCCACAGCGGCGGCCGGGCTGGTGTTGCTGATGGTGTTCTGGCGGTCCAGGGCCCGACTGCTGACGATCCTCGGCTGGCTCAGCTATGTCACGGCGGTTCTGTGCCTGCTGGCGGTGCTGGTGATCGGCGTCAAGGCGTTCGGCGCGACCCGCTGGCTGTCGCTCGGCTCGCTCACCTTCCAGCCCTCCGAGCTGGCGAAGCTCGGTCTGCTGCTCACCATGGCCGCGGTGCTCGGCAGCAACCGGCCGAGCTGGCAGCGGTTTGTCTTCGCCGTGCTGCTGGCGCTCCCGCCGATCGCGCTGACCGTGTTGGAGCCGGACCTGTCGACGGCCGCCGTGCTGGTGGCGCTCGCCGTCGCGATGCTGATCATCGGTCGGGTTCCGTTGCGGTTCCTGTTGCCGTTGTTCGGCGGCGTCGCGGTGGTCGCGCCGCTGGCGATCCACCTGCTGCGGCCGTACCAGCTCGCCCGGGTGCATGCGTTCGTCACCAGCACCTCGGCCGGCACGCCCGGTTCCGCCAGCACTGGCTGGGCCGTGTCGCAGGCACATATCGCGCTGGCGTCCGGCGGTCTGTTCGGCCGGGCGCGCGATCCACTGCACCTGGTGCTCGCCCAGTACCTGCCCGACCGGGAAACCGACCTGGCCCTGGCCAGCCTGGTCGAAGAATGGGGCCTGCTGGCGGGAGTGGTCGCGGTGGTCGCGGCGCTGATCCTCGTCTGGCGGCTCGCGCTCGCCAGCCGGGTGCCACGCACCCGGCACGGCATGCTGGTCGGCGCCGGGCTGGCGGTGCTGATCGGCGTGGAGGCGATCGTGTCGCTGGGCGGCAACCTCGGCCTGCTGCCGCTGGCCGGCGTGCCGTTCCCGGTGCTCAGCTACGGCGGCACCGCGGTCGTGGTGCACATGACGGCGCTCGGCATGGTGCTGGGCGCCCGCCGCGACGGCGCCCGGCGCAGGCTGTGGGCCGCGCCGCGGTGGCGCAACCCGCGGCCTCGGCTGGTGCGGCTGGGCGCGCTCGGCCTGACCGCGCTGCTGGTCCTGTTCGGGTTCTACGGCTGGCAACTGCAGCGCGACCAGGGCCCGGCGCTGGCCGCCGCCGGCCAGGTGGAGATGACCAGATGCGTCGCGCTGCCCGCGCCGCGCGGGACCGTCACCGACCGACACGGCGCGGTGCTCGCGTCCGATGTGGACGCTGACCGGGTGCTGGCCGTGCCGGCGCTGCTACGCGACCAGCCGGCGGATGTCACCAGGTTGGCGGACCTGACCGGCACTCCGGCGACCCAGTTGCGATCCGCGCTGGCCGCCACCCCCGCGACTCAACTGTCCATTCAGGTCGCCGATGTGCCCGGCCCGACGGCGGCCACGATCACCGCCGCGCGGCTGCCCGGCGTGCTGCTGGTGCCCGACCCGCGCCGGCTGTACCCGACCGGGCCGCTACTGGCTCCGGTGCTGGGTTTCGTCGGCATCGCGACGGCCGACGACGTCCAGCGCTGGCCGAATCTGCCGAACGGGGAGTTCGTCGGGCGGTCGGGCATCGAAGAGGAGTACGACGCGGTGCTGCGCGGCGTCGACGGCCAGCAGTGCGTCTATGTCGATCCCGCCGGCAAGCCGGTGGCGATGGGACCGCGCCGCGCTCCGGTGCCCGGCGCGAACCTGCGGCTGTCGCTGGATCTGGGCCTGCAACAACAACTCACCGCCGGGCTGGTCACCGCCCTGGGCGCCGAACCACAGGCGCGGGGCAGCGTGGCCGCCGGCGTCGCGATGGACCCGCACACCGGAGCGGTGCTCGCGCTGGCCAGCCTGCCGTCCTACGACAACAACATCTACGGCCCGCCGATCAACCAGGCCGGCCGGCGCGGCGCGGCGACGGCGCCCGGCACGCCGATGCTGGAGCACGCGACCGAGTCCGTCGCGCCGCCCGGTTCGACGTTCAAGCTCGTGGTGGCCAGCGCCGACATGGTGAATCCGGTGATCCCACCGGACAAGGTCATCCCGACCGGCGGCGAGTTCGACCTGGGCGGGCACGTCTTCCACAACTGGAAGACGTTGGGGCCGATGGATTTGGTCCAGTCGATCGCGTGGTCGAACGACGTGTACTTCTATCAGCTGGCCTGGGCGCTGGGCGCGGACCCGCTGATCAACACCGCGCACGCGTTGGGTGTCGGCGCGCCCAGCGGGATCGACCTGCCCGGCGAGAGTCCGGGCTACCTCGGCACGCCGCGGACCGTGCAGCACTGGTACGCCGGATCGACCGTGATCCTCGGGATCGGCCAGGGCTACCTGGAGGTCACGCCGCTACAGGATGCCCGGTGGACCGCAGCGGTGTCGACCGGTGGCCTGGTCACCCCGCGGCTGGGCCTGGCCGCCGGGAGCGCGGGCGGCGCCTACACCGCGATCACCGGACCGGCGCCGACCGCACTGCCGTTCGCGGCCGCGCTCGGTCCGGTCCAGGACGGCATGCGGCAGGCGGTCACCGGCGGCACCGCACACCAACTCACCGACATTCCGGTTCCGGTGGGCGCCAAGACCGGCACCGCGCAGGACCCGTCGAGCGTCAACGGCGGGTTGGACGACTGGATGACAGCGGCCGCGCCGATGGGCGACCCGTCGATCGTGGTGACCGCCATGGTGCAGGGTCCTGGCGAGGGCGCGACCAGCGCCGGGCCGGCGGTGAACGCGACATTGCAGTACTACTTCGCGCGCGAGGCGCAGATTGTGGCCACCCCGCCGATGGAGGGACCGTGATCGCGGTCGGGATTGAGGGCGGGATCGCAGGCGGGATTCAGCTTGTGCTGTAGGCGTCCAGCAGCCGACGGTTGGTCAGACAGCGGGCCGTGCCCAGCGCCACGCAGGTGAGCGGCTGCTCGGCCGGTTTCACCAAGAACCCCAGCGCATCCTCCAACAGCTGGTGGAAACCGCGAACCAGGCTGCCGCCGCCGAACAGCAGAACTCCTTCGGACATCACATCCCCCACGCTCTGCGGGGGAAGATCGTCCAGACAGGCCGCGAGGGTGCGGACGATGGTGGTCGTGATCGGCTTGACGGCGTCGGCGATCTCGTCCACCGGCACCGTGACCAGCCGGGGCCGGCCGGTCGCCGCGTCCCGACCCTCGGCCACCAGGGTCGTGTCGTCACCGGTGGTGGCGTGGATCTTGATGTCCTCGGCGACCAGTTCGCCCACCAGCAGGTGGTGCTGCTCGCGCAGGTAGTGGTACACCGCGAGCGTCATCTCGTCGCCGGCCATCCGACAGGACCGGTTCGCCAGCACGCCGCCGTAACAGAACGCGGTGACCTCGGCGGTGCCGCCACCGATGTCGACCACCATGTGCGTCCGACGGTCCAGCGGATCGACTCCACAACCGACGGCGCCGGCGATCGGCTCGGCCAGCAGGGTCGCGCGGCTGATCCGGGCCTCGTCGGCGGCTTCCAGCAGCGCCCGCCGTTCCACCGAGCTCGCCCCGACCGGGACACCGATGACCGCTTTCACCCCGAGGCGCTGCCACGGTTGGGTCGCGACGTTCCGCAGGATCGCGACGAGGTAGCCGCGGGCGGTGTCCAGATCGGTGATCACACCGTCCTGCAACGGACGGATCGCCGTCATGCCCTCGGGCGCCCGGCCGACCAGCGACCGCGCCTCCCGGCCGATCGCCACCACGGCCGGCCGGCGCACACCGCCCGTCCGCTGAAGAATCAGCGACGGCTCATCCAGCACGATGCCCTGCCGTGGATGGCACACCACGGTGTTGGCTGTCCCGAGATCGACTCCCAATCCAGACATCGCGGCCTCCCGTGGCGTGCGGGTAGTCCAACATCATCGTAGTCGGCGAATCGCTCCAGCGCGCCCCCTGATCGACAAATGGTCATCGCCGATTCATCTGGCGGCGACCGCTGGCGACCGCTACGCGGTCACGAGCCCAGACAGCCCGTCTCCGGTGTGATCGCCGGCCAGGTCATGGTCGCCGCGCCCCAGGTCAGTCCGCCGCCGAAGGCGACGAGCAGCAGGCGCTTGCCGACCTCGACCTGACCGTCCGCGCCGGCCTCGGCGAGCAGGATCGGGATCGACGCCGCCGCCGTGTTGCCCACAGTCTCCACATTGGACAGCACCGTGCCGGCGTCCAGGTCCAGATGCTTGGCGACGGTCTGGGAGATGCGCTGGTTCGCCTGGTGCGGCAGGAAGAAGTCGATGTCCTCGAACCCCAGTCCGCTGCGCTTGACCGCCTCCTGGGCCGCGGCGGTCATCCGCTCGACCGCGAACCGGAACACCTCCTTGCCGCTCATCTGGAAATAGTGCTCGGCCGCCGCGACGGCGGTGCCCGCGGACCGTTGCCGGGCGCCGCCGGCCGGGATCTGGATCAGATCGGATCGGCTGCCGTCGCTGCCGAGCACGCACGGCCCGATCTCGCCGAGTTCGCCGGGCTCGCCGGCGCCGAGCACGATCGCGCCGGCGCCGTCGCCGAAGATCACCGCCGTGCTCCGGTCCGTCGGGTCGAGGATGGTCGAGAAGGTCTCCGCGCCGATCAGCAACACGGTGCCGGCGGCCTGGCTGGCGATCAGCCCAACGGCGTTGGCCAGCCCATAGAGGAATCCGGTGCAGACCGCCGCGATGTCGTGGGCCGGCACGCCGACCATGCCCAGCCGCGCGGCGACGTCCGGCGCGGTCGCCGGGCAGAGCCGGTCCGGCGTGGTGGTCGCGACGATCACCGCGTCGACCTCGGTCAGCCCAGCGGACCGCAGCGCCCTGGCGCCGGCGTCGACGGCCAGATCCGAGGTGGCCGCGCCTGGTTCGACCCACCGCCTGGTCCGAATGCCGGTCCGTCGTTGAATCCACTCGTCCGAGGTGTCCAGCCGGCTGGTCAGGTCACCATTGCTGACCACCCTCGCGGGCAGCGACGCGCCCGCTCCCCGCAGGACTGCCGTCGCGGTCATCGAGCCGCCTCGGTGCCGACGGCGTCCACCGGTCCGGCCGGCCCAGCGTCACTTCCCCGGATCATTGTCATGCTCCTTCAGTCGCCGGCCGAACTTATTCGGTCAAGCCAACAATTTCGGTCCGCCGCACACGGTAGCGTGCGCCGGCAGCGAGCACCGCACCATCGGCGCGTCACATCGTCATCGCGGCACCGGTGAATCAACACTCGGGCAGGTCAGGGCGTGGCATCGCCCAGTGGCCCCCAGAAGCCCCGCAGCGTGTCGGCGCGACCAGTCGGCGGTCAGCGCGCCTGCGGCAGCGTGACCGAACCCCGCTTGCCGGATCGCGCGGACGGCGGCGGCACGACCGGGCCGATATCGCCGTCCGGCGCTTCGTCCAGATCCACGATCACCGGGGCGTGGTCGCTGGGCCCGGCGCCCTTGCGGGCGTGCCGATCCACCCAGGCCGCCTGAACCCGGTCGGCCACCGGCGCGGTGGCCAGCATCAGGTCGATGCGCATCCCGAGATCCTGGTGGAACATTCCGGCCCGGTAGTCCCAGTAGGTGAAGACCCGTTCGGTGGGCCAGTGATCCCGCACCACGTCCCGCAGGCCGAGCGCCTGGAGGCTGGCCAGCGCCGCCCGCTCCGGTGCGGTGACGTGGGTCTGCCCGACATAGGCGGCCGGGTCGAACACGTCCGCGTCGGTCGGCGCGATGTTCATGTCCCCGCAGACGATCGCCGACTCCGGACCGGCGCCGACCACCTCCCGCAACGCGGCCAGCCAGGCGAGCTTGTAGTGGTAGTGCTCGGAATCCGGCGTCCGTCCATTCGGGACATACACCGAGTGCACCCGAACCTCGCCGCAGGTGGCGGCGACCGCACGGGCCTCGGGATCCGGGAAGCCCGGCGCGTCGGCGATACCGAACTCGACATCGTCCAGGCCGACACGGGACAGGATCGCCACGCCGTTCCACCGTGCCTCGCCGTGTGCGGCGGCGGCATAGCCGCGATCGGCCAACGCGCCACCCAGCAGTTCGGCGAACGCGGCGTCGGCGAGTTTGGTCTCCTGTAGACAGACGACATCCGGCTTTCGCTGGTCCAACCAGGGCAACAGCCGCGGCAGCCGCTGCTTGACCGAGTTCACGTTCCAGGTCGCTATCCGCACCCGCCCCACGATAGCCGCCAACACCGGTCCGGACCTCACCCTCCCGCCGAGTTGGCCGGACACTAGCGTTTGGTGCCGTAGCCGGCCGCGTCGCACGCGCTGTGCGCCTGCACCGCGATGGTGTCGTGCAGGGTGTATTCGTTGGCGCACCACTGCTGGGCCTGGGTGCCGCAGTAGTGGAAGTACGCCCCGCCGAGGGTGCTGGCGACGTTGACGCTGACGCACCCGGCGTTGCGGTCGGCGGCGGACCGGTACACGGTCCAGGCGGCGGTGGCGATGCCGACCACCAATACGACCACACCGGCGATGATCAACCATCGCCGCTCGCGACCGCTCAACTTCTCGTCGTCGGGCCGCTTCCGCACCGGAGGCACCATGGCGAAACCCTAGACGGCGTCCACGCCACCGCATAGTCGCACTCGTTGGAGTTCGGTGACCGCCGTCATCGACACCGTGCCGCGGCGAGGATCCGCGCTCGGCGCGCGAGCCCCTTCGCGTAGGGACCACGTCTCGCCTCACCTGCCATGGGGCAGATGGTATTCACTCATCTCGCCGGCTGAGCGGCGAGATGAGTGCGACCACCACCGGAGCGCCGGCTACGGCTTACAGCCGACCGCGCCCGCGATGCAGTACTGCACCTCGTTCAGCGGTCGCAGCCGGGGGCCGTCCGGCCACCAGTCCGCGCAGAGGGTGAGCCCCGGGTCCACCAATTCCAGCCCGGCGAACAATTCCCGCAGTTCAGCCATGGTGCGGAAGGTGCCCGAACCCATCGGGCTGTGCAGGAACATGTGTTCCATCTTGCGAGCGACCTCGGAGTGCTCGTTCTCCGGGTCAAGGAAATGGCTGAGCCCCACGTAGGAGCCGGACGGCAACGCGTCGATGTACTGCCGCATGATCTCCGCCGGGCGTTCCCGCGGGCCATTGTAGTGATGCAGGGTGCCCATCTGCAGAAACGCGATCGGCTGCGCGAAATCGATATGCTTGCGGATCTCCTCGTTGTCCAGGATCTCCTGCGGCTGGAAAATGTCGGCGGCCACGAAGTGGGTCTGGTCGTTCTCCTCCAGCAACGCCCGACCGTGCGCGAGCACCACCGGGTCATTGTCCACATAGACCACTCGGGCGTCCGGGTTGATCCGCTGCACCACCTGATGCGTGTTCTCGGCGGTCGGCAGACCGGAGCCGCAGTCGAGGAACTGGGTGACCTCGGTCTGGCTGGCCAGGAATCGGCAGGCGCGGATCAGAAACCCGCGGTTCTCGGTGGCCAGGTCGCGCGCCTCGGGAGCCGCCTTCAGCACGCCGCGCATGACCTCGCGGTCGATTTCGTAGTTGTCCTTGCCATTGAGAAAGGCGTCGTAAACCCGAGCGATACTGGCTCGGGTCGAGTCGACACCGACTGGCACCGCCCGGTCAGATTGGATGAGGGTGCTGTCGGACATTATGGTCTCCTCGGGAACGTTCGCGAGCGTCGGACCGGCCCACCGAGCGTAGGGGGTTGGGAACACATGGGTAAAGGCGGTACACCCTGATGGAGTACTGACCGCACCGGCGTTCGGTCGGACGGCCCTGTTTCCGCTACTATCAGGCGATTAGGGCGTTCGGTGCGGCAGACCCGGTAGACACCCGGTAGACACGGTGGGAAGGTTCGGCGATGACGACGGTGGGCTCCGCTGGCGGTGATCAGGACACCGGTCCCACCGTCCGACGAATGATCCTCGGCACCCAGTTGCGCAGGCTGCGCGAGCGCGCCGAGCTCACCCGCGCCGAAGCCGGCTACAGCATCCGGGCTTCCGAGTCCAAGATCAGCCGCCTTGAGCTGGGCCGGGTCGGCTTCAAGGAACGCGACGTCACCGATCTGCTCACTCTGTACGGTGTGGACGATCGAGACGAACGCCAGCAGTTCCTCAAGCTGGTCGGACAGTCCAACCGGCCCGGTTGGTGGCACCGCTACAACGACCTGATGCCCAAGTGGTTCGAGGACTTCGTCGGTCTCGAGGAAGCCGCGGCGCGGATCCAGACCTATGAGCTGCAGTTCGTGCCCGGTCTGTTGCAGACTGAGGAGTACGCGCGGGCGGTGGCCAGCCACGGTCGACCCGAACGGGTGAACGACGATGTGGAGCGCCGGGTGGCGCTGCGAGTCCGCCGGCAGTCAGTGCTGGCCGGCCCGCAGGCGCCCCGGTTCTGGGCGGTCATCGACGAGTCGGTGTTGCACCGTCCACTCGGCGGCCGCGCGGTGCTGCGGGCGCAGCTGGACCGGATTCTCGAACTGAGCGCGCAGCCACACATCTCCGTGCAGGTGGTGCCCTACGAGATCAGCGGGTACGCCGCCGAGGGCGCGTTCACCCTGCTCCGGTTCGCCGAGCCGGAGTTGCCGAACATCGCCTACGTCGAGCACCTGGCCGGCGCGCTCTATCTGGAGAAGCCGGACGAGATCGAGGTTTTCAGCCGCGCGTTGGACCGGCTGGCCGTCGACGCCGAGCGACCGGACCGCAGTAGGCAGCTGCTTTCCAAGCTGCGCGCCGAAATCTGACCTGACCCACCCGACCGGGTGAACATTCGCGCTCCGTCCGCGCCACCTGCTGCACGTGCATTTACCGGTGCAGGGGTGCGTGCTACCGTGCTTGCAGACAGCGGATGCACGTGCAGATGAACTTGCGCGAAGATCGGCGGAGGTGTGTGGCTCATGGACAACGAGGCCCGTGACCAGGCAGGAGCGAGCGCGCTCGCCCGTGCCGCTTGGCGTAAGAGCCGGTACAGCGGAGCGGTCGGCAACTGTGTCGAGGTCGCACCACTGAACACCGGCGAGATCGCGGTCCGCAACTCACGTCACCCGAGCGGCACGACGATCGTCTACACGCGCGCCGAGATGGCCGCGTTCATGTCGGGGGTCAAGGATGGCGAATTCGATGACCTTCTTGGCTGACCCGGTCGACTCGGTCGACAGCCTGCTGCGCGAGATGCTCGCGCACGGTTTCCGCTTCGTCCATCCGACGGGTGCGGCCGGCGAGATCGTCGCCGTGGTCGGGGTTCGCCTACATCACGATGTGGTGGACGTGGTCTGTCTGCGCGGCGAGGGTGAAGCCAAGGCCGCCCGGATGCCCAGCGACGAGCCGGACGTGCTCGCGCCGACGCGGACGATCTGGCAGCAGACCGGGCGCGCGGACCTGGTGCTGGCCGCGCTGCTCGCGCTGCCCGACGAGCCGGACCGGCACGCCAACGGACATGAGATGGTCTTCGCGGGCGCGTCCGGCGACCGGAACGCCAACTAGCCCGACCCACCTGACCGAAAACCCCTCCGCGGGCCGGCCGAGCCACCTTATGCTCGGCCGATGACCAGCACATCACCGACGGTTGTGGAGCATTCGGCGTCTCCTTCCGAACCGGCGCGAACGCGGCCCAGCTGGTGGCCGGCCTGGTCGAAACCGGCGGCGATGCGCGCCGTCCGGGCCACCTTCGTCGTGCCCGGCCTGTTCGCGTTGACCTATCAGGTGATGGGCGATCTGCAGGTGGCGATGTTCGCCGCGTTCGGCGGATTCGCCACCCTGGTGATGGCCTCGTTCGGCGGCCGGACGCGGGACAAGCTCATCGCGCATCTCGGGCTCGCGGTGGCCGGCAGCGTGCTGCTGGTCATCGGCACGGCGGTGAACGCGTCGATCGTGCTGGCCACCCTGGTGACCATTCCGGTGGTGTTCGGCGTCCTCTTCGCCGGGGTCGCCGGTCCGAACGCGGCCTCGGCCAGCACCGCCGCGCTGCTGGCGTACGTGCTGCCGGCGGCCTCGCCCGGAACAGTCGCGATGATCCCGGCGCGGCTGGAAGGCTGGTGGCTGGCGGCGGTCGTCGGAACCCTGGCGGTGCTGCTGTTCTCGCCGAAGTCACCGGCCGCGCGGCTGCGCGAGGCGGCCGCGCGCAGCGCCCGTGCGCTCGCCGACCAGTTGGACGCCGCGTTGCGCGGCGAGGGCGCGGAACCGCACCGAGACCGATCCACCGCCGCCAAGCATCAGCTCATCGCCGTGTTCACCGCCACCCCGTACCGGCCGACCGGGCTGGGCGTCGCCGAACAGGCGCTGGACAACCTGGTCGGACTGTTGGAATGGTGCACCGCGGTGATCTGCGACGGCCTGCGGGAGTACCACGACCTGAGCCGGATCGACGAGATCGAACGCCAGCTTTTCGCCGACACCAGCGCCGCACTGCGTGCTGTCGCGACGCTGCTCGCCGAGGACACCCCGACCAGCGAGGTCGCGCCCGAGTTGGACCGGCTGGAACGCGGTCTGGCCGCGAGTGTCGAGCACCTGCGGCAGTCGCGCGGCGACAGCGACGGCTACCGGGACGCCGTGCACCTGTCCTTCCACGCCCGCACCGTGGCGGTCGCCGCGCGCTCCGCCACGGTCGACGCGCTCGTCGTGGCGCGCCGGGCCGATCCGGGCGGACACCGGCACGCGGGGCTCGCCGGGGCGGCGAGCGTGGTGTCCCGGCACACCAGCCTGCGGTCGGTGTGGTTCCTCAACAGCGCACGCGGGGCGCTGGCCCTGGCCGCCGCCATCGCGGTGGCCGATGTGACCGGCGTGCAGCACGGGTTCTGGGTGGTGCTGGGCACCCTGTCGGTGTTGCGCACGAACGCCGCGTCCACCGGGGCCACCGCGATGCGCGCGCTGCTGGGCACGGTCGCCGGCTTCATCATCGGCGCGCTGTTGTTGCTGGCCATCGGAACCGGGGCGGCCGCGCTGTGGACGGCGCTGCCGGTCGCGGTGCTGGTCGCCTCGTACGCGCCGGGGGTGCTGCCGTTCGCCGCCGGGCAGGCCGCGTTCACCGTCGTGGTCTCGGTGCTGTTCAACCTGTTGGTGCCGGCGGGCTGGCAGATCGGCGTGCTGCGGATCGAGGACGTGGCGATCGGCTGCGCGGTGAGCCTGGTGGTCGGCGTGCTGTTCTGGCCGCGCGGCGCCGGATCGCTGGTCGCCGACGACCTGGCCGACGCGTTCCGGGCCGGCGGCGCGTATCTGCTGCATGCCGCGCACTGGGCGCTGGGCCTGCGCCGGGATCCGCCGGCCGGGTCCGCCGCCGACGCCGCCGGGGTGCGGCTGGACGACGCGCTGCGCGGTTTCCTCGCTGAGCAGGGCGCCAAGCGCGTGCCGAAAGAACACCTGTGGCGGCTGGTGTCCGGCACGATGCGGGCCCGGCTGACCGCGAATTCCCTTGCCGGACTGCCGAATCCGCTCGCCGAGCCGGACCCGGTACGCATCATGCTCGGCGAGCGGGCCGGACAGCTCGCCGCCTGGTACGACCACCTGGCGTCCCGGCTGGACCGCGACGACCACAGCGCGGTGCCGATGCTCGCCCCGCCGGAGTTCGGCGATCCGCAGGCCGCCGACGGCGATGCCGCGCCCGATATGTCCGTTCCGCTGTGGGTCAGCCAGCACCTCACGCACATCGCGCCGCGCCTGGCCGAGCTGGTTGAACCGGCCAACGCCATCGCCGCGCAACGTCACCGCCCGTGGTGGCGCTAGGCCCGCGTTCGCCATTTTACGGCCACCCGTCACCCGGCGGAACGGGCTGTGACGCCGTCTGGTGATGATTGATATTCCTTTATCGCCCAGTTCGGTGATAACGCGATAATTCGCCGATACGAGTGAACTCCATGATCACCACTACCGTTCTTCGGCGAATATCGAGCCACGCTGGTAACGTCCGCCGATGGCACCGCGAGCCGCTTTCCACGTCGGTCGTGAAACAGGAGGAATCCATGGAGCTGACCAACGACGATATCGCGGAGGAATGGCGGCGCCGGTCCCGACGGGCCGGGTTGGCGCGGGTCATGCGCGATTCCCAGCCGGCCGAACTGAACCCCCGGGTCACCGACGCGACCCGGCTGATCCTGGCCGACTACCTGGACGCCGTGAGCCGCCGGACCGGCCGCCCGGTCCGCTCGGCGCTGGAGGTCGGCTGCGGGATCGGCCGGCTCACCCCGACCATCGCCGACCACGCCGAGCAGGTGGTCGCCCTGGACATGACCAGCGAAATGCTGGACGCGGCGGCAGCCACCTGCGCGGGCCTGGGCAACATCGAGTTCCACCAGTATCCAGCCGCCCGGCTGCCCTGGGGCCAGTCCCGGTTCGACGTCGGCGTCTGTATCTGGGTGCTGATGCACGTGCTCGCCGAGGACGAGCTGGCCAAGATCTGTCACGCGCTGTCCCAGTCGACCCGTCACCTGGTGCTGATCGAATACGAACAGGCCGCGATACCGGTCGGCAGATATTCCCGATTGCGATCGCTGGATGATTATCTCCGGCTGCTGCCCGGTGTTGAACTGGTCGAACAACACACCCTCGACTACGGTGGCGACCGCTCGTTCGCGGCGCTGCTCGAATTCCCGCAGGGTCGCTGATGACCGACGCCGCCACGGGCATTTCCGCGCGCACCGAACCAGCTCGGCCACCGTCCCGACCGCTGGCAGCCGTAGGCGCTTACGCGCATCTGGCCAAACTCGACGTATTCGACTACTACCTCAGCCTGCTGGTCGTCTGGGCCGCGCTGGCGCCCGCGATCCGCCTCGATCCGCGGTCGCTGGCCACGCTCGTGGTGTTCGGCGTCGGCGAGGTGTCGGTGATGGCCGGTCTGGTCGCGCTCGACGATCTCACCGGCTTCCGCGACGGCAGCGATATCGCCAACTACGGCCCGGACGCGCCGGCCCGCCGGTTGATCCGGAAACCACTGGTCGCGGGCACGCTGACCGAGGCCCAGGTGATCCGGTTCGGCTGGATCACCACGCTCGCCGGCGCCGGACTGTGGACGGCGGCGTTCCTGATCGCCCCGCATCGGCCGGTCTGGGTGATCGTGGTCGCCGCGCTCACGTTCGTCACCTCCCCGCAGTACTCCTACGGTGTCAAGCTGAGCTACCACGGCTTCCAGGAGGCGTACATCGCCGCACTGGGCTGGGCGCTGCTGCTCATCCCCTACGGCCTGGTCCACGGCTCGGTCCATGGCAAGGCCGACAGCTTCATCATCGTGCAGGCGTTCGTCTTCGGCCTGGGCCCGCTGCTGTTCGGCGTGTACTCCAACACCAACGACATCGACGGTGACCGCGGTGTCGGCCGGCCGACGGTCGCCGCCCTGACCACCCCGCGCGGCAACGCGGTGTTCGTCGCCGCCGTGTCCACAATGGAATTGCTCGCCATCGTCGGCGCGCCGGTCGCCGGCATCGCGCCGTGGTGGTTCCCGCTGGCGATGGCGCCGACGATCGTGCTCCGGGCCGTCCAGTACGACCTGGGATTCCGCCGGCACGACATCCTGCGCGCCCGCAAGCTCGGCTTCTGGGTGCACCGGGTCACCGTCGCGCTGCTGATCCTGGTGAACCTGATCATGGCGGGCGTGTGATGGCCGCAGATCTCGATATCGCCGTGGTCGGCGCGGGGGTGGCCGGCCTGGCCGCCGCGAACGCGCTGCGCCGGGCCGGCCGCGAGGTGCGGGTGTTCGAGGCGGCCGAGCACGTCGGCGGTCGGATGACCACCGTGCGGCAGCACGGCTATCGCATCGACTCCGGCGCGGAACAGTTGTCCGGCCAGGGTTATCAGGTCACCTGGCGGTGGCTGCGCGAACTGGGCGTGCCGGCGGCCGACGTCCCGAGGATCGGCCACGACATCGGCGTCTGGCGGGACGGCCGCGCCCACCCCGGCCTCGCGCACCCGCGCGCCCTGCTCACCGGCGCCGGGCTGTCCGGCCGAGCTCGCCTCGACCTGGCTAAGTTCTTGGCCTACACCGGTTCCCGGCGTCGGGAGTTCGACCCCGACCACCCGGAAAGCACCCCGCTGGGACTCGCCACAGTGGACGATCTCGCCAGCCGCCAGCACCCGGACCTGGGCGACTACCAGTGGCGACCGGTGGTGTCCAGCTTCTTCGGCTGGCATCCGGACCGGTCGGCGGCGGCACCGTTCGTCTGCCTGCTCGCGGCGGTCGGCACCACCACGCACTGGCGGACCTATCGAGACGGGATGGACACCCTGGCCCGCCGGCTCGCCGAGCGGGTCGAGGTGAGCACCGGTGCGGCGGTCGAGGAGGTGATCGGCAACGGCGACGACGACGCGCGGCTGGTGGTCGCCGGATCGACGCTCACCGCCCGGTCGGTGCTGCTGTGCGTGCCCGCGCCGGTGGCGCTTCGGTTGTACCGCAACCCACCCGAGCACGAGCGACCCTATCTGGCGGCCAGCGGCTACACGCCCATGCTGAAGGTGGCCTGCCTGACCGACCGGCCGCTCGCGCCGCGCTGCGCCCGTCCGCTGTACGCGCTGCTCACCCCGGGCGGCGGACCGTTGGCCGGGCTCATCATCGACCACGCCAAGCATCCGGCCCGGGTGCCCGCCGGCCGGGGCCTGATCACGTTGATCGCCGCGCCGGCCGCGATGGCCGACCTGCTGGACGCGCCGGACGCCGAGGTCGCGGACCGGCTCATCGCGCCCGCCGAGCGGTATGTGCCCGGCCTGCGGACCGCCACCACCGAAACGCTCGTGCACCGCTTCCGGCACGGACTGCCCGAGGTGACCCCGGCCGCGCTGGCCCGGCGCGCCGAGTTCATGGCCCGCCCCACGAGTCCGGTCGACTACGCCAGCGACTGGGTGATGGCCCGGCCGAACAGCGAGGGCGCCCTGCGGGCCGCCGATCTGGCGGTGGCCCGGTTGCTCGCCCGGCAGGACGCGACGGTTGCGAAGGAGCTGATATGAGGCCGCACGACATGGGCACGCTGTTCGAGGACCGCGCGGACCAGCACGCGGCCACGGTCACCCACCTGGACCGGCCGTTCGACATCGCGCCGGAGCGCGGTGTCGAGTACGACGTGACCGGGTTGGCCGAGCTGGTGTGCGACGCCTCCGGTTGGCTGGTGGCGGCCGGCGCACGGCCCGGCGACCGGGTGGCGATCGTCAAGGACAACCACTGGGACTACGACCTGCTTGCCTGCGCGGCGATCCGGGTCGGCGCCCTGCCGGCGCTGATCTCTGGACACTTGCCGCCGGCCGCACTGGAACTGCTGCTCAAGCGACTCGATCCGACGGTCCTGGTCACGACATCGGCGATTCTGCGCGCCGCCGCCGAGTCCGGCACCGATCTGACCGGGCTGGTCCGCCGTACCATCAGCCTCACCCCGGGCGAGTCCGATGTGGACGGTGTGATCGGGCTGGCCGAGTTGCGCGGGGCGCCGGTCCCCGCGCCGCACCGCCGGCCCGATGACGACCCGCTGGTGGTCACCCACACTTCGGGCACCACCGGCGTCCCGAAGCTGGTCGCGCACTCGACCACCACGATCATTCGCCGGCTGGCCGGCATGGAATCGATCCGCTGGCCCGTCCTGGGCACCCGGCGCTCCGACACCGTCGCCAGCGTCAGCTCGTTCGCGCACGGCCGGACATTCTGCTGGACCGCCAGCGTGTTCTGCCTGGCGCCGCGCGAGATCCTCATCGTCAGCGACATCGGTGCCGAATGCCCACCGGATGTGTTGCGCGTCCACCGACCGACGATCCTGGAGGCGCTGCCGGCCGCCTTCACCCGCTGGCAGCCAGCCGCAGGGGAACCGGCCAGCCCGTTCACCGACACCCGGATGTTCGTCAGCACCTACGACGCGGTGCATCCGCCGGTGGTGCGGTCGTTCCTGGCCGCGTCGCGGCGGCGGTTCCCGATCTGGATGCAGGGCTGGGGGCAGACCGAGACCGGCCCGCTGTCGTTCCGGTTCCTCACCCGCCGGTCGGTCGCCTCGGCCGCCGTGCGCCATCCGACCACCCGCGATCTGGGGCGTCCCATGCCGACCCGCACCCGGCTCGCGGTGGTCGATCCGCGCACCCTCCGACCGATCGGGCGCGGTCGGCCCGGCCTGGTGATGGCCTCGACGGCCGCCCGCTGCCTGGACTACGTCGGCGAGTCGGACCGCTGGGCGGAGAAGGCGGTCGGCCGGTGGTGGAACACCGGCGATCTGGGGGTGCTCACCCGATCGGGTCGGGTTCGGCTGCTGGACCGGGAGATCGACCGGGTGCCGGGGACGAGTTGCCTGGAACTCGAGGACGTCATCGAAGATCGGCTGCCGGGGGTGGTGGAGTGCGTGGTGCTCGGCGTGCGCGGCCGGCCGCCGCTGCCGGTGCTGGTCACCGCCGACGGCCGGTTCGACGGCATCGGCGGGCCGGCCTGGCAGCACGCGGTCCGCGACCTGCCCGAACTGGCCGATCCGGTGACCCTGCGCTGGCAGGACGTGCCGCGCACCGGAACCGGCAAGGTCCGCCGGGTCGACCTGCTGCACGCCGTGGCCGGCGACGCCGAAACCCACGGCACCGGCCTGTGGGCTTGACCGTCACGGAGGAACCGATGACCGCCGTCACCGGCGAACACGCCGACCAGTATGTGTTCGACAACGACAGTCCACACGCCGCCGAGCAGCATCGCTGCCTGGCCGCCATGCTCGACCCGATCACGACCAGCCGACTGGCCGAGACGGGCGTCGCCGACGGCTGGCACTGCCTCGACGTCGGCGCCGGCAGCGGCGGCGTGGCACGCTGGCTGGCCGATCGGGTCGCGCCGACCGGGTCGGTGCTGGCGACCGATATCAACCCGAACCACCTTCCCGCCGCGCCCGGCCTCACCGTCGCCGTCCACGATGTGGTGCGTGATCCGTTGCCGGACAAGGGTTTTGACCTGATCAACGCCCGGCTGGTGCTGCGGCATCTGCCGGAGCGGATCGCCGTGCTACGCCGGCTGGTGGGCGCCCTCCGGCCTGGCGGCTGGTTGCAGCTGGACGAGTTCGACACCGGCTACGAGCAGGGCCTGATGGCCGACGACCACGCCCGTACCCAGTACGCCGCGTTTCTCGGCGCCAAGTCGGCCGTGATGGCGTTGGCCGGCGTGGATGGCCACTGGGGGCGGAAGGCGCCCGCCGCGATGGCCGATGCCGGCCTGGTCGACATCGACGTGGACGTTCGGGTGCAGACCCTGCGGTCTGACTCCCCCGGCGCCGCACTGCTGCTGCACAACACTTTCCACCTCCGCGACAGGTTCGTCGCGGTGGGATTCGCCGACGACCGGCTGCGCGAGGTGCGGAAGATCATCACCGATCCGTCGTTCCTGGCCGCGTCGTGTCCGATCTACTCGGTCCGTGGGCGCCGCCGGTCATGACCGCGATCGCACCTGTTCAGTCCATCTTGGGCCGTTGCGAGCTGGCTCGTGGCGCCGGCGTGTCGGCCGCGGTCGCCGCTGGCCTGCTCGGCTCGTTGGGCTGTCGCGGCATCGAAGGCGGCGAATCCGGCGAGCTGCTGTTCGCCGGGCCGGACGGATCGCTGCACGGCGAGATCGGCTGGGCCGGCCCGGTGGACCTGCCGTTGGCCGACGAGCTGTCCGTGCAGGCCGCCTGCGGAATCATGCACGTGCACGGCCGGCGGTTCGGCCGACCCACCGCGCTGGCCGTGGACTACGTGTCCGCGGTGGCCGGAGTGCTGGCCGCCCAGGGTCTGCTGGCCGGTTCACTCGCCCGGTCCCGTGGCTCTGATGTCCACAGTGTACGGACTTCGGCGGCGCAGGCCGCGCTGCTCGCCGTCGGCCAGTACCTGGCCGCGGCGACCGCGGCCGACGACTGGCCGGAACCTGATCTGCCCGGCGGACCGCCGTTCACCTCCGCCGACGGGACGCGCTTCGAAATCGAGACGCTGGATCCGTTGGCCTGGCAGCGGTTCTGGGCCGAGCTCGACACTGACCGATCGGCGGTCGCTCGGGGCTGGCGGCCGTTCCAACACCGGTTCGCCACCGCGACCTGCCCACTGCCGGCCGGACTGGCCGAGGCGATCGGCCGGTCCGACTTCTCCGCTGTGCTGACCGCCGGCCGCAACGCCGGTGTCAGCGTGCTCCGGGTTCGCGAGTCCGTGGACAGCACAGCGGGAACAGACCGGCCGCCGTGCCGGGTCACGCCGTTGTCGGGCGTGCGCGGGCCGATGCCACCGGTCGCGGGCACCGCGCCGCTGGCCGGCATCCGGGTCGTGGAGGCCGGCCGCCGGGTGCAGGGGCCGTTGGCCGGGCGGATGCTGGGCCTGCTCGGCGCGGACGTGCTGCGGATCGAGCCGCCGGGCGGTGACCCGTTGCGCGGGATGCCGCCGATGGCCGGCGACTGCTCGGCCCGGTTTCTGGCGCTGAACCACGGCAAGCGGGCGATTGAGATCGACCTCAAATCGGCCGCCGGCCGGCGGAGCGTGCTCGACCTGGCCGCCGGTAGCGACGTCTTCCTGCACAACTGGGCGCCGGGCGCGGCGGCTCGGCTGCGGCTGGACGCCAACGATGTGGCATCGGCCAACCCCGGCATCGTCTATGCCTGGGCATCCGGTTGGGGCGACGAGTTCGGCGCCGATCCGCCGCTGGGCACCGACTACGTGGTGCAGGCGCACAGCGGGCTCGCCGCGTTGCTGGACGAGCAGGCCCCGACGCCATCGCTGATGACGCTGACCGATGTGCTCGGCGGGCTGATCGCCGCGTTCGGCGTGTTGGCCGGGCTGATCGGCCGGCAGCACACAGGTTCCGGGCAACGGGTGGACAGCTCGCTGTTGTCGGCCGCCACCGTATTGACCGGGCTCGGGCGGGCGCGTCCACATGGGCCACTGGCCGTGCCGGTGTGCACGGATCTTGCCGCGCTGGCAACCGATCCCCGGTTCGCCCGCGCGCTGGATCGGCACGGTTGTTGGGTGATTCCTGGTGCTCCGTGGGAGTTTCAATGACTGAGCTGCCCGATCTGGTGCCCGCCGAGCTCAGACAGTCCTGGGTGGACCGGGGCTGGTGCCCGAACAGTGATCTTTACACGCTGTTCCATGCCGGTGTGGCCGCTCACCCCGAACGGCCGGCGGTGATCGACGACGACGGCCCTTGCGACTACGCCGCACTGGACGATCTGGCCCTGCGCTGGGCCGGCGTGCTGCTGGACGCGGGCCTGGGCATCGGCGACATCATCGGCATCCAGCTGCCCAACGGCCGGCACGCGGTGGCCGCCGAATTGGGCGTGGCCGCGATCGGCGCGGTGGCGCTGCCGTTCCCCGTCGACCGAGGCCAGCCGGACACGCTGAGTCTGCTGGGCCGGTCCGGGGCACGCGCACACGTCGCCGGCGGACCGCGGCCGGACCCACCGGCATCGCGAGCCGCGCTCGCACCGGCCAACCTCGGCGATCCCGTGCCGCGACATCGACTGCCGGCACATATCGATTATCGTTGCGCGGCAAGGATTCTGGTGTCGTCCGGCTCGGAGGCGGAGCCGAAGATGATCGCCTACTCGCATCAGGCGATGGCCGGCGGCCGGGGCAACTACCTGCGCGCCCTGCACACGTCGCCCGACCCGATGCGCAACCTGGTGCTGGTGCCGCTGTCGTCCTCGTTCGGCTCGCTGGGCGTCGTCACGCTGACCGCCGGCGGCACGCTGCTGGTCCGGTCGTCCTTCGCCGCCGACACCGCGCTGCGGACCATCACCGAGCATCGGCCGACGATCCTGTTCGCGGTGCCGACCATGCTGCGCCGGATGGCCGAATGTCCGGCCGCGGCAGGCGAAAACCTCCGCTCACTGGCCCGGGTGGTGTCCAGTGGAGCGGCGCTGCCGGCCGCGACCGCCGACGCCTGCATGGCCCGATTCGGCCGGCCGGTGACCAATGTGTACGGATCGGCGGACGGCGTCAACTGCCACACGGGGAACCTGGGGCGCACCGGCCCCGCCCCGGTCGGCTGTGTTGGCCGACCTGATCCGGCAGTGGCCGAGATCCGGATCGTGGACGCGGCGGGCGAGCCGGTGCCGGCCGGGCAGGACGGCGAGATCTGCGCGCTCGGCCCGATGACCCCGATGTGCTACCTGAACTCGCCGGAACTGAACGCCCGCTACCGGCTGTCCGGCGGCTGGGTACGCACCGGTGACCGGGGTGTGCTGGACGCCGCTGGCCGGTTGCACGTGTTGTCCCGAATCAAGCAGGTAATCATCCGCGGCGGGGAGAACATCAGTCCGGCCGAGATCGAGCGGCAGCTCGGCGCACATCCGGCCATCGCCGAAGTCGCCTGCGTTCCGGTGCTCGATCCCGATCTGGGCGAGCGGGTGTGCGCCTGCGTCGCGTTCCGGCCGCGCGCCGACCCACTCGGCCTCGCCGCGCTCAACGGCTTTCTGCGCCACGATCGGGGAATGTCACAACGGAAACTGCCGGAATTTCTGCTGGTGCTGCCTGAACTGCCGCTCGGGCCGACCGGAAAGATATGTCGAAGGACGCTTACCCGACTGGCTGCCGGGCAGGCGTCCGTACGCTGTCACTGATCAGCCGACCCGCACGCTGCCGAATCCGGCGGTGTGGATTCCGAAGCCCGGCTTGACAGTGAAGATCGACGGCCCGACACAGCCGGGGAAGCCATAGGCCGTCACCGGCTTGTCGGTCAGGTTGACGATGATGTGGGCCAGCGGCGGCATCTGCAGGCAGCCGGACGGATTTTCGTACTGGTCGAGCGGCTGGAATTCGGTGGAGAAGATGATGATTTTGTCCGTGGCCACCGGTTTCGGTTCCGCCGCGCTTGCCGAGCCGCCCATCATAGCGGCGAGTGCGCAGGTCACACCTAGTACAGTCAGCAGTTTCCTGATCATCGAGCCAGGTCCTTCCGTATCGTGCCAACCCCCGGCTCAGCAGTGTACGAGGATTACTCGAAATTTTCAGAACGACCGCCGACGGCGACCCAAACCGATTCGCCGACGTTACCCATCGAAATCCTTCTGGGCTCGATTAAACTCGAACGGGTCCTGTGAAGAACTTTCGCGTGAACCAGGTTAGATACTTTCCGCTATTGTCCGAGATGGCCAGCTGATCGACTGGCGGAAAACTATTCACCGCGTTACATTCGAGGACGGTGTCGGCACCTGTCGACATCGTTTCCGTGGTAAGGAGCGAGACATGGCCACCGCGACCCAGAACAAACGACTCGAACAACGATTCAAGCTGTGGGACACCGATGGTGATGGCCGGATCAGCGCCAAGGACTACGAGTCCGAGGCCCGCACGATCCTGAAGAACCTCAGCGAGCCGATGGATTCCATCAGGGCGAAACACCTGATGACGGCGTTCCAGCACCTGTGGGAGTTCGTCGCCAAGAAGGCGGGCATCCAGACCAACGGGTACCTCAGCTACGACCAGTTCCAGACGGTCACCCACGAAGAGCTGATTCACCCCGGTGACGAGGGCTTCAGCCGAGTGCTCCGGCCGACCATCCGCGCCATCGTCGACCTGGTCGACAAGGAGGGCGACGGCAAGGTGAACCTGCCCGAGTACCGCAAGTGGCTCAAGGCCGTCGGTGTCGACGCGGCCAAGGCCGAGCAGGCGTTCAACCAGCTCGACGCCGGCAACGAGGGCGAGCTGACGGTGGACGAGCTGGTGCACGCCGTGCGCGACTACCACCTCGGCCGGATCGACGTGCCGATGCTCGGCATCTGATCCCACTGGCTGACACCCAGCCCGAACGGCCCCTGATCCCGGCGAACCCGGCGGTCAGGGGCCGTTCGGCGCGCGGAAGCTGACCGGCAGCTCCGGCCGCAGGCCCAGGTCTGGCCCGGTGCACGGGATGTCGACGGCGATCAGGATGTTGTAGTGGTTCGGGAAATGGCAGGCGTCGAAGCCGAGCACGGTCCCGACCAGCCGGTCATTGATCCGGAACTCGTCACCCCGGTCGATCACGCCCGCGCGGCCGATCTCGGTGAAGCCGAGGAAGCCGACCCGGTCGATTCGGGCCCCGGCGGCGACATCGCGATGATCGGTGGTCACCAGCTCATGCACCTCACCGGCCCGGACACACCGGCTGGCCTCCGGTTCCAGCCGCATCCCCCGGTCGTCCCGGCGGTGCGTCAACACCTTCACCACCACTCCGGTCACCGTCCGCTTCGGACCATCCTCAGCCGGGTTCATCGGGCTGCCGCGTAGGCGTCGGCGACCAGCCGCACCGAGTCCAGGCCAGGGTTGGGAGATCCGGGGCGCTGTGCGCCGAAATCGGCCAACACGCCGACATACTCGTGCCACAGCGAGCCCTTGAACTCCGGGTGACCGCGCAGCAGGTCGGCCCGCTCCGCGCTGCCGTCGGCCAACTGCACCTCGATCTCCTTGCGCTCGCCCGGAAACGACCAGTCCAGCTCGACCCGCACCACGGCGCCGGACGAGCCGATCAGGTCGACGGTGGCACTGCGATCCACTCCCGCGTCCCAGCCGATCCGCGCCCTGGTCACCCGCATCGGGCCGACGAGCCGCCGAGCCATATCGAAGGCGTTCGGGCCGTTGTCGGCCAGGCAGCCACCGCCGCACCGGCTCGGGTCCAGGTACCAGTAGTCGGAGCCGAGATGGTCCTCGATCCGCTCCTGGTAGCGGACGATCACCCGGCGCACCGGCGGCCGACCGATCAGCCGTTGCCGCAGTGCCGCCAGCTCCGCGTTGTAGCGGCGGTGAAACGCCGTGAACAACACCAGGCGGCTGGCCCGAGCCGCGCGGTCGAGTTCCTCGGCCGCAGCCACGGTGATCGCCAGCGGCTTCTCCACGCACACCGCCCGGCCCGCGGTCAGCGCCGCCCGGCACACCTCGACATGCCGGTCGTTGGGCACCGTCACCGCGACCGCGTCCACGGTCGGATCGGCGAGCAGGTCGCGGTAATCCCGATGGCAGGGCACGGTTTCCCAGTACCTTGCCAGCGCCGCATCGTCCACATCGCACACTCCGGCCAGCCGCCAACCGGGCGTCGCGCACACCGCCGCCGCGTAGAACCGGGAGATCACGCCGAGCCCGATGATCCCGATGCCCCGCTCAGTCATCGGCCACCGTCGGCAGAACCAGCCCGGTTTCCTCGGACAGGGCGAGCATTTCGGCGTACAGCGCCGGGTCCAGCGGGACACCCTCGGCGAGATTCCGCCGGATCGTCTCGGCTTCCCGGCAGCCGGGGTAGCCGTTGGGCCGGTCCGGCTGGTTCGGCGGGCAGGCCAGCAGCGCGCCGAACATGTCCTCGGCCGAGCCAAGAAACTCCTCGGCAGGACGCAGCGCGCCGGGCGCCAGCGCCAGCACCAGAAATCCGATGTCCTCGTCGCATCCGGATGGTCGGCCGTCGCCGCGCAGAGCCGCCGAACTCGGCCCGAGTCCGGCGCCGGGCAGCAGCGCGGCCAGGATCTCCACCGCGAGACCGAGGCCGTAACCCTTGTAGCCACTCAGTTCCGCCGCGCCGCCCAGCCAACGCAGGTGCGCCTCGCCCCGATCGAACGCCGCCGGATC
Source organism: Pseudonocardiaceae bacterium (assembly GCA_035552275.1). Classification (GTDB taxonomy): domain Bacteria; phylum Actinomycetota; class Actinomycetes; order Mycobacteriales; family Pseudonocardiaceae; genus DASVLX01. The sequence goes on from DASZLR010000029.1 coordinate 25,645, forward strand.
GGTCACCGGCCGGCCGTTGTCATCGGCCAGCCAACCCGGTGGGATGTCCTCGCCGCGCCGCGCGGCGGCCCGGACCCGTCCAGTCGGCACCACGGTGGTGCTCATGTCCAGCACGAACGGCGGCCGCCGGCCGGCCGGGGCCGCGACGGCCAGCGGGTTGGTGCCCAGCATCGCCAGCCGGCCGTCCGGCGGCCGGGCGATCCGCTGCCGACCGCAGTTCGCCGCGACGACGCCGATCATGCCCCGGTCCACGGCCCGCTGGGCGTGGTAGCCGGCGCAACCGAAATGGGTGGCCGAGCGCACCGACACGACCCCGACGCCGTGCGCGTCGGCTCGGTCCATG
>DASZLR010000030.1:0-1649 GCA_035552275.1 Pseudonocardiaceae bacterium
CACAGGCACCGCGGCTTCCACCTGGAGCAACGGTCATCCGATGCTTCGATGGTGGCACACCGCAACGCCGTTCCTGGGATTTCAGGGCGTGTATGGCGTCAATCTTCGGACATGTTACTGGACGGTAGCTAGAGATGAAACTCTGAATCCGGCACGGCGCGGTCACCGTTTGGACAACGCTTGGCACCATGACATTCCGGCTGACGACTGTGCGGGCGCTGGTGTGCGGCCTTATCTGTCTCGTGCTGGCGGCGAATCTGTCGTCGTGCGCCCCAAAGTCACCGCACTCCGCGTCACAAGGCCAATCGTCGGCTCAATCGATCATGGTGTTCGCCGCCGCGTCGCTGAAGCCGACGTTCACCCTGCTCGCCGGAAAATTCCAGACCGACAATCCCGGCACCGCTGTGGATCTCGATTTCGCGACCTCGTCGGAACTAGCGACTCGGTTGACCTCGGGGGCCCCCGCTGACATCTTCGCCTCGGGCGACAGCGCGCAAATGGACACTGTGGCCAAGGCGGGCTTGACGGAGACCGATCCGGTCAATTTCGCGTCCAACACGTTGGTGATCGTTACGGCGCCAGGCGATCCTAAGCAAATCCACTCCTTTGCCGACCTCGCCAAACCCGGCCTCAAAGTCGCTGTGTGCCGAGAGCCGGTGCCCTGCGCAGCGTTGACCCAGCGCATTGAGGACAACACCGGCGTGCACCTCAACCCAGTCAGTGAAGAACCGGCCGTGTCCGACGTCCTGACCAAGGTCACCAGCGGTAACGCGGACGCCGGGTTGGTCTACGTCACCGACGCGCGCAAGGCCGGTGACAAAGTGAGCACGGTCAAGTTCGCCGAGTCTGCCGACGCGACCAACGTGTATCCAATCGCCGTACTCAAACATGCGTCCCAACCCGCGCTGGCGCAGAGGTTCATGGACCTGGTGACCGGGCCAACGGGCCAAACGGTTCTGAACCAAGCCGGCTTCGCGGGCCCCTGAAGACGCGCCCGGCAGGGAGCTGGATGCCGGTTGGTGGCCACGGCCGCAAGGGGGTTCCCGGACCTGGCCGGCTGATCTGCGTTGATGCGTCGGAATGCGTGGTCGCAATCAGCGGCAAATCAATAACATAGTCACCATTACGACCTTGCTCCGCGGCGCCAACACGGTAGGTTTTTGCTCATGGACGAGGTGGACGCAAATTCGACACGGCCCAAAGGCCGCTGGACGACGCTGGCGATCGCCGCGATTAGCGGCGCCGGAGCCATCGCGCTCGCGCTACCTGCGGCGACAGCGAGCGCCGACCCGGTACCACCGCCGGGAACCACCACGGCGGCGCCCCCGCCGCCAAACGGCCCAGCAGATGCGGCACCCGGCCCGGCTGGTCCCCCCGCCGCACCTCCGCCCGCCGACCCGCTCGCAGCGCCACCCGGCGCCGGCCCTAATGCACCGGCGCCACCGGCCACCGACCCGAACGCGCCCCAACCAGGGCGCATCGACAACCCGGTCGGCGGCTTCAGCTACGTCATTCCGGCCGGCTGGGTGGAATCGGACGCCACTCATCTCGACTACGGCTCGGCACTGCTCAGCAAGGAGACCGGGCCGCCGCCCGCCCCGGGCCAGCCACCACCGGTTGCCAACGACACCCGCGTCGTGCTCGGCAAG
>DASZLR010000031.1:0-1940 GCA_035552275.1 Pseudonocardiaceae bacterium
GGCGCGGGGATGTTGACGATGGTGTCCAGGTGATGCGGGAACAGCCCACGGACCTCTGCGAGGCTGACGGGGTCATTGTTGTCGCAGACGATTGCGTCCGCTTCGAGCTCCTTGGCGGCCACTTCGAGATCGTCTCGGCGAGCGCCGGCCAGCGTGATCGTATGGCCGGCGTCGCCGAACCCTTCAGCAACGGCGCGACCCAATTCGGTATCGCCCCCGGTGACCAGCACCTCCACCGCCATGACCTCCTCGTATTCAACACTGAACCTAGGTGACGGCCACTCACAGGCACCGCGGCTTCCGCCTGGAGCAACGGTCATCCGATGCTTCGATGGTGGCACACCGCACCGCCGGTTCCTGGGATTTCAGGGCGTGTGTGGCGTCAATCTCCGTACATGTTACTGGACGGTAGCTACAGATGAAACTCTGGATCCGGCACGACGCGGTCACCGTTTGGACAACGCTTGGCACCATGACATTCCGGCTGGAGACTGTGCGGGCGCTGGTGTGCGGCTTGATGTGTCCCGTGCTCGCGATGAATCTGTCGTCGTGCGACCCCAAATCACCGCGGCCATCGCACTCCGGGTCGCACGGCCAATCGTCGGCTCAGTCGATCATGGTGTTCGCCGCCGCTTCGCTGAAGCCCACGTTCACCCTGCTCGCCGGAAAGTTCCAGACCGACAATCCCGGCACCACTGTGGATTTCAGCTTCGCACCCTCAACGGAACTGGCGACTCAGCTGACGTCAGGTGCGCCCGCTGACATCTTCGCCTCGAGCGACAGGGGCCAAATGGACACTGTGACCAAGGCGGGCTTGACGGAGACGGATCCGGTCAATTTCGCGTCCAACACATTGGTGATCGTTACAGCGCCAGGCGATCCCAAGCAGATCCATTCCTTCGCCGACCTCGCCAAACCCGGTCTCAAAGTCGTGGTGTGCCGTGAGCCGGTGCCCTGCGCGGCGTTGACCCAGCGCATCGAGGACAACACCGGCGTACGCCTCAACCCGATCAGTGAAGAACCGGCTGTGTCCGACGTCTTGACCAAGGTCACCAGCGGCAACGCGGACGCCGGGCTGGTCTACGTCACCGACGCACGCAAAGCCGGGGACAAAGTGAGCACGGTCAAGTTCGCCGAGTCTGCTGACGCGACCAACGTGTATCCGATCGCCGTCCTCAAACATGCGTCCCGGCCCGCGCTGGCGCAGAGGTTCATCGACTTGGTGACCGGGCCAACGGGCCAAAAAGTGCTGAACCAAGCCGGCTTCGCCGGGCCCTGAAGACGCGCCCGGCAGCCATCGGGATGCCGCTCGGTGGCCGCGGCCACGAGGGTTCCCTGACGTGGCCCGCTGATCTGCGTTGATGTGTCGGATTGCGTGGTCGCAATCGGCGGCAAATCAATAACATAGTCACCATTACGACCTTGCCCCGCGGCGCTAACGCGGTAGGTTTTTGCATATGGACGAGGTGGACGCAAACTCGACACGGCCCAAAAGCCGCTGGACGACGCTGGCGATCGCCGCGATAAGCGGCGCCGGGGCCATCGCGCTCGCGTTACCTGCGGCGACAGCGAGCGCCGACCCGGTACCACCGCCGGGAACCACCACGGCGGCGCCCCCGCCGCCCAACGGTCCAGCAGATGCGGCGCCCGGCCCGGCCGGTCCGCCCGCTGCACCTCCGCCCGCCGACCCGCTCGCAGCGCCACCCGGCGCTGGCCCCAACACACCGGCGCCGCCGGCGACCGACCCGAACGCGCCCCAACCTGGGCGCATCGACAACCCGGTCGGCGGGTTCAGCTATGTCATTCCGGCCGGCTGGGTGGAATCGGACGCCACTCATCTCGACTACGGCTCGGCACTGCTCAGCAAGGAGACCGGGCCGCCGCCCGCCCCGGGCCAGCCACCACCGGTTGCCAACGACACCCGCGTCGTGCTCGGCAAG
>DASZLR010000032.1:0-7707 GCA_035552275.1 Pseudonocardiaceae bacterium
CCGCAGTTGGCCGCGGGGAACGCCACCACTGTCCTTTTTGGAAGCTGAATGCGCCGATCCTGCGGCGCCAGTGTTCAGCGTGCCGGAAACCGCGCTGATGGCGGAGTTCTCGGCGCCCGACCATGCTCGCCGGGTCATCGAGGCCGTCGGCGGCGGCGATCGGACTCACGCGAATATCGCTGCGGTCGCGGGAGGTCGGCAGGGGGCGCTGCCGTCGGGGTCGCTATCGCCGTTGGTGCGTCGGCTGGTGATGGAGAAGCGGGTACTGGCGATGGACGAGCCCTTGTCTGTCCGACCGGGTAAGCCGGCGTTGTACCGGGTGGCCGACAGCAATCTTCGGCTCTATTTGGCTGCCGGGCGCGCTGCGGCCGACCAGGCTCGGCGAGGGCGCCCGGAGGTTGGGTTCCGCTTGGTCCAGCGCCGCTGGTCAGGATGGCGTGGACGAGCGGTCGAGCCGCTGATTCGGGAGTCGTTGGAGCTCGCCGGCGTGAGCGGAGCGTTGCCCTGGTCAGACGTGGAAACGGTGGGCGGTTGGTGGAACCGGCAGTTCGATCCCGAAGTCGATCTTGTGGGAGCGGATCGTTCACCAGTTGCGCGAAACATCGTGTTCACCGGTTCGATCAAGTGGCTCGCGAGCTCCTTCGACCGGCACGATTTGTTGGCCGCACGACGGGGCGGAGCGATGGTTCCCGGGTTTGAACCTGGCCACACGGCACTCGTGATCGTTTCGCTGTCCGACGTGGACTCCACTATGGACTTGAACGCGACCGACCTGGTGTGGGGTCCGGAGGATGTCGTGTCGGCATGGCCGGACTGACGCCAGCGGCCGCGGTCAGCGGCGCTCGATGACGGCGCGCAGGAATTCGCGGGTGCGGGGTTGGTCCGGGTCGGTCAGTAGTTTCTCCGGTGGCCCTTCCTCAACGATCTGGCCCTTGTCGAACATCAGCACCCGGTCCGAGATGTCCCGCGCGAACCCCATCTCGTGGGTCACGAACAGCATGGTGATGTCGGTGCCGCTGGCGATGTCGCGCAACACGTTCAGCACACCGGCCACCAGTTCCGGGTCCAGCGCGGAGGTGACCTCGTCCAGCAGCAGCACATCCGGCTGCATCGCCAGCGCCCGCGCGATCGCCACCCGCTGCTGCTGCCCGCCGGAGAGCTCGTTGGGATGCGCGTCGGCCTTCTCGGTCAGCCCCACCATCTCCAACAGCTCGCGGGCCCGGCGTTCGGCTTCCTCGCGGGGCGTGCCCAGCGCGTGGATCGGCGCCTCGGTGAGATTGCGCAGCACCTTCATGTTGGGGAACAGGTTGAACTGCTGGAACACCATGCCGATCCGCCGGCGCACACTGCGCAGGTGCTTCTCGTTGGCGGGCACCAGTTTGTCACCGCGCCGCTGGTGACTCAGACAGGCGTCGCCGACGTAGATCTTGCCTTCGTCGATCCGTTCGAGCGTCATCAGCAGCCGCAGGATCGTCGTCTTGCCCGACCCGCTCGGGCCGATCAGGGTGACGTGCTCACCGGGCTTGACCGTGAAGTCGAGCTCGCGGAGCACCACGTTCGACCCGAACCGCTTCACCACCTTGTCGAAGCGGATCATCTCATCGCTGTGCGGTTCGGCGCTGCCCATGGTGGCGCCGTCCATTTCATCGCTGTCGGACACGACGCTCCAACCTTCGCACCAGTACCGAGGACGGGTAGCTCAACAGCAGGAACAGCAGGCCGGCCAGCGTGTACGGCTCCACGAACCGGTACGCTTCGGATCCGGCGTTCTGGGCCTGCCCGACCAGTTCCAGCACCCCGATGGACAGCAGCAACGGCGTCTCCTTGAACATGGAGATCAGGTAGTTGCCCAGCGCCGGCAGCACCCTGGGGATGGCCTGCGGCAAGATCACGCTGGTCCACACCCGGGATCTGGGCAGGCTCAACGCTGTCGCCGCCTCCCACTGTCCACGTGGGACGGCTTCGATGCCGGCCCGGTACACCTCCGAGGTGTAGGTGGCGTAGTGCACGCCCAGGCCCAGCACGCCGACGGTCAGCGAGCCGAGCGTGATGCCGAAGGTGATCGGGAAAATGAAGAAGATGAAGTACAGCTGCACCAGCAGCGGCGTGCTGCGGACGAACTCGATGAACAGCCACACCACCTGGCTGACCACCGGAATGCGGGACCGGCGCAGCAGTGCCAGCACCAGGCCGAGCGCGAACGCCAGCAGCGAGCCGAGCACGGTCGCCTCGAACGTGACGACCAGGCCGCGCAGCAGCTGCGGCAGTATCTGCCAGGCGAAATCCCATTCCCACTTCTTCATCAGACCGCTCCCGGTGCGCCGCCGCCGAGCGCCTGGCCCTCGCTGATCGGCCGGCGGCCGACGTGCGCCGCCGCTGCCCGTTCAGCGAACCGCATGAGCGTGGTGATGATGATCGACATCAGCAGATAGGCCACCAGCGCCATGAACAGGATGAGCGGCATCTGTCCATTGTAGACAGGTCGGAGGATCTGCTCGGCCTGATAGGTGACCTCGGGAACCGTGATCAGCGAGACGATCGCCGTCGCCTTGAGTAGTTGGATGAACAGGGTGTTGAACGAGGGCAGCATCTCCACGATCGCCTGCGGCAGAATCACCCGCCACATCCGCTGGGCCGGTGACAGGCACAGCGCGGTCGCACCCTCGTACTGCGCACGCGGCACCGACTGCACCGCGCCGCGCACGATCTCGGCGCCGTACGCACCATGGTTGAGCCCCAACACGATAACGCCCGCCCAGAGCGGCATGATCTGGAAGCCGAGCAGCAGCGGCAGGGAGAAGTTGATCCAGAACAGCTGAATCAGCTCCGAGGTGCCCCGCCAGCCCTCCACATAGATCCGCACTACGAACCGCACTGTTCGGAGGCGGTTGAGGCTGGCCAGTCCGACCACAAAGGACGCCGCGGTGGCCAGGACGATCCCGCCGACGGTCAGCTCGGCCGCCGGCGTGAGGCCGGCGGCGAGGACCGACGCGAAGTGTCCGAAGTTGGCGAACATCGCCGAGCCGCCGTCAGCCGGCGGCGCAGAGCTTCGCGGTGGTGACGTCCGCGCCCGGAATGTTGCCCTGAGTGAAGCCGAACGGTTCGGCGATCTTCAGCCACTCGCCGTTGCTGTGCATGGTGGTGAGCTGCTGATTGAACTGGTTGACCAGGTCGGTTTCGTTCTGGCGGAACACGAAACCGCCGGTCTCGCCCTGTTTCTGGCCGTTGACCACCGGCTGGAAGCCCGGCGCCACCTCGACGTTCGCGCTCGGGTTCTGCTTGACCAGGGTCTTGAACGAGATGTCGGTGAGCACGGCGGCGTAGGCGCGGCCGGTCGTCACCGCGGACAGCAACTCGTCCGGCGAATCGAAGCTCACCAACTGGCTGTCCGGCACGCCGGAGCCGGTGGCGTAGTCCTTCTCGATCGCGCCGTTCTCCACGGCCAGCTTGACACCCTTGGCCTTCGCCGACGCGAAGTCCGTCACGTTCTGCGGATTTCCCTTGGGCACCAGGAAAGCGACCAGCGCGGTGTAGTCGGGAACGGAGAATGCCGCGTTCTGACAACGCTTCGCGGTGATGTCCATGCCGGCCGCGACCATGTCGTACTGCCCGGCGTTGAGGCCCTGGATCAGGGTGTCGAAATTGGTCGTCTGTGCTTGAATATTGGCGACACCGAGCTTCTGGAAGATCGCCCGAGCGACCTCGGGAGCCTCGCCGGTGACCCGACCGGACGGGTCGACGTAGCCGTAGGGCTGTTCGCCCGCGATGCCCACCTTGATCGTGCCGGCCTGCTTCGCCTTGCTCAGCACATCACTGCCGCTGCTGTTGGCGCTGGTACTGGTGCAGGCCGACAGCAGGACCGGCGCGCCGATCGCTGCCGCGCCCACCATCGCCGAGCGCCGAATGAAACTCCGTCGCGACCAGCCGTCCTCCGTCATGACCAAAACCCCTTGAATCGCTCTCGGGTGATCGAACGTAACGAACGTAAGCCGTTGGGTTGCCGAGGTCAACCGCTGTCGATCATTCGGCGCGTCGTCGGGACCTGCACGGTTATGTTCCCGCTGCGTACAGTCACCGGATCGGGCCGTCCAGAATGTACATTCGGGTAGCCGGCCCGAACCAGTTTCCCGAGGACCCATGAGCGAAATGCTGATCACGGCCGGCCGCGTTGTCGGCGACACAGCGGTGTTCGAGCCTGGCTGGGTGCGGCTGCGCGACGATCGTATCGTCGGGGTCGGCTCCGGCGTCCCGGTTGGAGCTGTCAGTCATGTGCTGTCGGGACTGACGTTGGTGCCAGGCTTCGTGGACCTGCACGCGCACGGCGGCGGGGGAGCGTCCTTCGACACGGGCGAGGTGTCGCCGGCCATCGAGTTCCACCGCGGGCAGGGCACCACAACGATGGTGGCCAGCCTGGTGACGGCCGCCATCGTTGATCTGGACCGGCGGGTGCGGGAACTGCGCGAGCTGGTGGCCGATGGCGAGTTGGCCGGTATCCATCTGGAAGGGCCGTGGCTGTCGGCCCGGCATCCGGGTGCGCACGAGCCGGCGTTGCTGCGCGATCCGGAACCGGCCGATGTCGATCGGCTGCTGGCCGCCGGCGATGGCGCAGTGCGGATGGTCACCATCGCGCCGGAACTGCCGGGTGCGTTCGCGGCCGTTCGGCGGATTGTCGGGTTCGGCGCGCTGGCCGCCGTAGGACACACCGATGCCGACTACCGGACGACGAAGGCGGCGATCGAGGCCGGCGTGACAGTGGGCACCCACCTGTTCAACGGCATGCGACCGGTGCACCACCGGGAACCCGGACCAGTTCTGGCGCTGCTGGACGACCAGCGGGTGGCGGTCGAGCTGATCGCCGACGGCATCCACCTGCATCCGGCCGTGCTCGCGCACGCGGCCAGAACGGTGGGGCCGGGTCGCTATCTGCTGGTCACTGACGCGATGGCCGCCGCCGGAGCGGCCGACGGCGACTACCGGCTTGGTGGGCTGCCGGTCGAGGTGCGGTCCGGCGTGGCCCGAATCGCCGCCACCGGCGCGATCGCCGGCAGCACGCTGACCCTGGCCGGCGCGGTCCGGCACGCGGTGCGGGACGGAGGTCTGCCGTTGGTCGACGCGGTGCGCGCCGCCTCGACCGTCCCGGCCAGGCTGCTGGGCCGGGGCGACATCGGCGCGCTCGCGCCCGGCCGTCGCGCCGATCTGGTGGGCCTGGACGTCGACCTTCGGCCGCAGATGGTGATGCGGGCTGGCGAATGGATCACGCCGCCGGCTCAGTGAGCTTCGCCGGGTCGCGGACTCGCGCACTGCCTTTCGCGCCCAGTGGCTGCGGCAGTCGGCGATCCGCCGCCGACCAGCGGATTTGCCCTGCTGGTTGACCAATTCATGCGGTAGCCGACCAGTCATCGACTGGTGCCGGCGAAGCGTGGTAGCGTCCCGTCTGCGCGAGCAAATGCACGTGCATCTGCACACTCGGAGAGGACGGACAATGGAGACGAATCGGCACAACGGGATGTCTGCTGGGGAGCTGACCGGCGTGGTCTGGCGCAAGAGCGCCCGCAGTGGCGCCAAGGGCAACTGCGTCGAGGTGGCGCAGCTGGGCGGCGGCGAGATCGCGTTTCGCAACTCGCGCCACCCGGTCGGTCCCGCGCTGATCTATACCCAGGCCGAGATCGCCGCCTTCCTGGCCGGCGTCAAGGACGGCGAGTTCGACGACATCGTCGGATAAGCAGCCAGCACCCGCGATCGACAGCGAAAAGCGGCCCCCTGCGCGAACAGGGGACCGCCACTTGTTCCACCCGCTCGATCAGGCATGAACCGGCGATCGAAGGAGAAGAACGACTGATGAGTTTACAACGGCGTTCGGGTGCCCGGCTCGCGGCCACCCAGCGGCGAGGCGGTCGGACACCACGCTCGTCGCGCCGGCCGCAGACCGCCGCACCACACCGGTGGGCAGCACGAGAACGCGCGGCGGGTCAACTGATTCACCTTGACCGTCCGCCGAGCCGGTGCACGGTGCTGGCCAAGCCCTTGCCGCAGAGTTCGCAGCGAGGCGATTCGTGGATCAGCCTGACCGGCAGGGTGTTGGCCGACTGGGCGACCACGCTGCGTGCCGTCCTCCTGCTCGGTATCGCATTCGCCGGCCTCACGGTCCTGGCTGCCCGGGTGGCCGCGGTCATCACGTCGGCCGTGACCAGCGTTGGCCGCTCATGAACCGGCGGCAGCCTGAGACTCGACAGTGCGACCGGCCCCACCGACCGTAGGAGCCAGCGGTCTGTCGGCGATCGATCGTCGCCGATAGACCGCTGGCCGGGACGTACTGATCGGCCGGTGACTGCGGCTGGTCATGAGAGCCGGCAAGTGGATTCGGTCCAACGGACCCAGTCGGTTGGATACGATGCGACTCTGTCGGGTTATCTGGTGACGCTTCGTGTTCTGGGGTGTGGTGTGGGCGAGTTACGGGTGAACTTCGGTTCGCTGGCTGACTTGGAGTCCTCGATCGAGCGCCAGGTCGATGGTCTTGAGTCTCTGTTGGCCGACTTGGATCAGCAGGTCAGCGGCGTGGCCCAGGTGTGGGAGGGCGCCGCGTCGGACGGTTTCCAGCGAGCGATGAGCCAGTGGCGCTCGGCGGCCGGTGATCTGCGGGAGCGGTTGGCGTTCGCGCGGCGGTTCGTGACGACCGCGCACGACAACCACGCTGGCGCGGTGCGCGGCAATACCGCGATGTGGCGGGTGTGAGTGGTGCGGCCGGATGGTGGTCCGCTGGCGCCGGTGCGGGTGGCGCCGGAGGATTTTCACTATGTCGCGGAGAACCTGGTCCAGCTTCTGCGGACCTTGGGTCAGGTCGGCCAGGGTCTGGCGGGCCGGTTGAACGCGGCGGCCGGGATCGCCGGGATCGATGAGTACGCCCAGGGCTTCGACACGCAGTTCCAGCCGGCGGCCGATGAGGTGTTCGCGGGGTTTGATCGGGCGTGTGACCTGCTGGGGGACATCTCCACGGGGATCGACTGGTCGGGGGTGAACCATTGGCGGGCCGATCACGGGTCGGTGCCGGGCAACAACCCCGACGAGATGCCGTGGACGCCCGCGTCCAGTGGTACCTACCTGCCGATGAACCTCACCGCGCCGTCGCTGTTCGGGTACACGAAGTTCCCGATCGGTGTGACGTCGTTGGAGCAGAAGATCCCCATGGGTTCGCCCAGCGGCCTGCACGCCCTCGCCGACGACTTCAGTGCGGCCCGCGACCAGGTGCAGGACCTGACGGATGCCTGCCACAACCAGTTGGAGACGTTGTTCGCCAACAACTCCTCGGCCGATCTGGACGCGCTGGACGAGTACTGGGATCGGGTCGGTGGGGCCAGTGACACGGCGATCCTGACCGCGTTGGTGCGTGGCTGTGACCAGTTGTGTCAGTCGCTGCACGACTATGCCGAGTGGATGACCGAGGCGATGGACCAGGTCATCCGCACCCTGGCCGATCTGGCGTTGCAGGCCGGGTTCTCGTTCGTGTTCGGGTTGGCCAGCCTGTTCTCCGGGGAGGAAGAGGGCGTGCCGGTGGCGATCAGCAAACTTGGCGACGCCATCGGCGTCGCCAAGATCGCCGCCGCCGTGGACACCGCTGTGGTGGCGGTGGCGGGCACCGCCCTGGTCTCCCTCGGGTTCGGCATCGACGCGATCAACGGCGCGATGACCGCCGCGATCAACGCCACCCCC
>DASZLR010000033.1:0-10207 GCA_035552275.1 Pseudonocardiaceae bacterium
GGCCTGCTGATCGTCGTCAACACCGGGGGCGACGCCGCCGTGGCGAAGGTCGCCGGGGTGCCGGCGGTGCTGCTGGCCTGGGCGATCCTGCATTTCGGCTACGCCGAACGCTACGCGCAGGCGTATCACGCGGCGCTGCCCGAAGAGATCATGGTGTTCCCCGGCACGCCAAACCCGACGTTTGTCGACTTCGCCTATTTCTCGTTTACCCTCGGCACGTCCTTCGCCGTGTCCGACGTGGAGACGGCCGGTTCCACGATCCGGCTGCGGGTGTTGGCGCACAGCGTGCTGTCGTTCTTCTACAACACCGCGACACTGGGCATCGCGGTCGGCGTGATCACCGGGAAATAGCCCGCCCGCCTTGGCCACGGAGCCAGACCGCCCAGGTGAGCGGCACGCCGGGCCGGTAGGCGAGGTGGGTGGCCGAGGGCGCGTCGAGCACCTGGACGTCCGCCCGCGCGCCGACCCTGATTCTCCCGACGTCGTCGCGGCGCAGCGCCCGCGCGCCGCCGAGGGTGGCCGCCCGCACCGCTTCCGGCACCGACAGGCCCATCTGCAACACGGCCGTGGCCACGCAGAACGCCATCGAGGTGGTGTAGGAGCTGCCCGGATTGGCGTTGCTGGCCAGCGCAACGGTGACACCCGCGTCGAGCAGCCGGCGGGCCGGCGCGAGCGGTTGCCGGGTGGACAGGTCGCAGGCCGGCAGCAGGGTGGCCACCGTGTCCGAGCCGGCCAGCGCGTCGACGTCGGCGTCCGAGAGATACGTGCAGTGGTCCACGCTGGCCGCGCCGTGCGCAACCGCGAGCGCGACACCGGGTCCCGGCCCGAGCTGGTTGCCGTGCACCCGCAGCCCCAACCCGCGCTCGGCTCCGGCCCGCAGCACCCGATCGGACTGGGCCGCGTCGAAGGCGCCGGTCTCGCAGAACACGTCGACCCAGCGCACGTACGGCGCGACCGCGCCCAGCATCTCCCCGCACACCAGGTCCAGATAGGACTGTGCGTCGGTGTTGTCCGGCACCAGATGCGCGCCGAGGAAGGTGACCTCGTCGGCGGCCCGCGCCGCGATCCGGGCACAGCGTTGCTCGTCCGCGACGGTCAGCCCGTAGCCGGTCTTGGTCTCCACGCAGGTGGTGCCCTGGCGGGCGGCCTCGGCCAGCAGCCGGTCCAGGTTCGCCGCCAGCTCGACATCAGTGGCCTGCCGGGTCGCGGCTACGGTGACCGCGATTCCGCCCGCCTGGTACGGCTTTCCGGCCATCCGCGCCTCGAACTCGGCGGTCCGGTCGCCGGCGAACACCAGGTGGGTATGGCTGTCCACCCAGCCGGGCAGCGCGGCCCGGCCGCCGATGTCCACCTGGTGGTCGGCGGCCGGCGCGTGGGATTTCGGGCCGACCCAGCCGATCCGGTCGCCGTCGAACACGATCGCGGCGTCGCGCAGGGTGCCCAACTCGGCATCGTTCGTCGTCAGCTCGCCGATCCCGGTGACCACCGTCGATGTCATGACCACAGGCCCGCGATCTCGGTCGCCAACAGGGCTTCCGGTCGGTCGATCAACTCGTGCCGGCCCTCGTGCACCACCCGACGTCCGGCGATCAGCACCTCGCGCACATCGGCCGCGGTGGCCGCGAAGAACACCCCGTCCGGTTTGCTGCCGGCGGTGCGGACCGAGCCGAGATCGACGGTGACCAGATCGGCCCGCGCGCCCGGCGCGATCCGGCCGGCGTCCGGGAAGCCCAGCGCCTCGTGCCCGGTGGCCGCCGCCAGCAGCTCGGCCGCGCTGAACCGGCCACGCCGCTGCATGGCCAACCGCTCGTTCAGTTCCAGCGCCCTGGTCTCCTCGAACGGGTCGATCACGGCGTGGCTGTCGCTGCCCAGGCACAGCGGGACACCGGCGTCGAGCAGCGCGCGGGCCGGGCCGATGCCATCGCCGAGATCGCGTTCGGTGGTGGGGCAGAAGCAGACTCGGTGTGGCACCGCGATGTCGCCGACGGCGAGATGGGTGGCGTGCACGGCAGTCGACTGTGGACCGAGCACGCCGGCGTCGGCCAGCAGTTGGGTCGGGGTCCGGCCGTGCGCGGCCTGACAGTCCTCGTTCTCGGCGCGCTGCTCGCCGAGATGGACATGCAGCGGGCGGTCCCTCGCCCATGTCGACACGGTCGGCAGTTCGGTGACCGGCACCGCGCGCACCGAATGCACCGCCGCGCCCACGGTGACCTCACCGGCTGGTCGAAACTCCTCGACCCGTTCCGCCCAGCGCTGCGCGTCGCCGTCACCGAACCGGAGTTGCGGACCGGCCAGCGGGCGGCCGAAACCACCGGCCAGATAACAGGTGTCAAGCAGGCACAGCCGGATGCCGGCATCCGCCGCTGCGGCGACCAGCGCGGCGCTCATCGCGTTCGGGTCGGCGTAGCGCGTGCCGCCGGGCGCGTGGTGCAGGTAGTGGAACTCGCCGACGCTGGTATAGCCGGCGAGCGTCATCTCGGCGTAGACGACGCGGGCGAGCCGGTGGTACGAGTCGGGATCGAGCCGGTCGGCGAGCGCGTACATGCTCTCCCGCCAGGTCCAGAAGGTGCCCCAGCCACCGTGGGTGCGACCGCGCAGCGCCCGGTGGAAGGCGTGCGAGTGCACGTTGGCCAGGCCGGGCAACGTCAGTCCACTGAGGATTGTTCCGGCGCGTGGGCGGTTCGGGACGACCGCGCTGACACGGCCGTCGGCGACCTCCACGCGGACGCCGCCGGCGATCCCGCTCGGCAGCCAGGCGTGCTCGCACCAGTAGGTCACCGACACAGGTGCTCCAACGTCCGCGTCAGCGCCGCCACACCGGCCTGGACGTCGGCCGGCTCGGCGAACTCGTCTGGGGCGTGGCTGATCCCGGTCGGATTCCGCACGTACAGCATGGCGGTCGGCACGTGTTCGGCCAGAATCGCCGCGTCGTGGCCGGCACCGGTCGGCAGCTCCGGCACGCCGCCGAGCAGCGCACCCAATTCGTCGCGCAGTCCGGTGTCGAAGGTCACCGCGCCGGAAAAGGACTCCTCGACCAGCGTGACCTGGCAGCCCTCATCGGCCGCGGCCGTCCGGGCCGCCGCCGCGACGCCGTCCACCACCGCGCGCACCTCGCCGCCGGGCACCCGGACGTCCAGCCAGATGTCCACTGTGGACGCGATGACGTTGGTGCCGCCGGGACTGGCCGCCAGCCGGCCCACGGTGGCCCGCGCGTCCGGCACCGCGTGCGCGATCCGCCGGGCGGCGGCGACCACGGCGGCGGCCGGCAGCATCGGGTCGCGGCGGTCCCGGATCGCCGTGGTGCCGGCGTGGTTTCCCTGGCCGGTGAAGGAGAATCGCCACCGGCCGTGCGGCAGCACCGTGCTGCCCAGCGCGACCGGCGAATCGAGATCGACCAGCCCGCGGCCCTGCTCGATGTGCGCCTCCACGAACACGCCGATTCGACTCAGTCGCTTCGGATCCGCGCCGATCCGCGCCGGATCGAGCCCATTCGCGGCGGCGGCCGCGGCGAACGTGACGCCGTCGGGATCGCGCAGCCGGCGGGCGGTGTCGGGGTCGAGCGAGCCGGTGAGCAGCCGCGAGCCCAGGCACGGCACGCCGAACCGGCTGCCCTCCTCCTCGCCGAACACCACGACCGCGAGGGGTCGAATCGGCGTGAAACCGTTGCGCCGCAACGACTCAACTGCCGACAGTGCGCTGGCCACGCCGAGCGGGCCGTCGAACGCGCCGCCGCCGGGCACCGAATCCAGATGGCTGCCGGTGACGACGGCGCCCGGTCCGGGCGTGCCCCACCACGCCCACAGGTTGCCGTTGCGGTCGGTCTCCACATCCAGGCCCAGCCGGGCGGACCGCTCGGTGAACCAGGAGCGCGACTCGACGTCGGCGGCGTCGAACAAATGTCGGGAGTAGCCGCCGCGCCGCCGGTCCCGGCCGACATCGGCGAGCTCAGCGAGCAGGTCTCCCATCACCGCTCCCGCATCGGAACGCGGATGCCGCGCTCGTCGGCGACGGCGATGGCCCGGTCATAGCCGGCGTCGGCGTGCCGGAGGACGCCCATCGCCGGGTCGTTGGTCAGCACCCGTTCGATTTTCTGGGCCGCCAGCGGTGTTCCGTCGGCCACGCACACCTGGCCGGCGTGGATGGACCGGCCCATGCCGACCCCGCCGCCGTGGTGAATCGACACCCAGCTCGCCCCGGACGCGGTGTTCACCAGCGCGTTCAGCAGCGGCCAGTCGGCGATCGCGTCCGAGCCGTCGGCCATGCTCTCCGTCTCCCGATACGGGGACGCGACGCTGCCGGCGTCCAGGTGGTCCCGGCCGATCACCACCGGCGCTTTGAGTTCGCCGCTGGCGACCATCTCGTTGAACCGCAGCCCAGCGAGGTGCCGTTCGCCGTAGCCGAGCCAGCAGATCCGCGCCGGCAACCCCTGGAACGCCACCCGCTCGCGGGCCAACGTGATCCACCGGACCAGGGATTCATTGTCCCCGAACAGGTCCAGGATCGCCCGGTCGGTGGCGGCGATGTCGGCCGGATCGCCGGACAGCGCCGCCCAGCGGAACGGACCCTTGCCCGCGCAGAACAGCGGCCGGATGTAGGCGGGCACGAAACCGGGGAAGTCGAACGCCCACGCGCAGCCGCCGAGCTTCGCCTCGGCCCGCAGCGAGTTGCCGTAGTCGAACACCTCGGCGCCGTGGTCCTGGTAGTGCAGCATCGCCTCGACGTGCTCGGCCATCGACGCGCGGGCGCGCTCGGTGAACTCCTCCGGCTTGCCGGCCGCGTAGTCGTGCCACTCGTCCACGGTCACGCCGATCGGCAGGTAGGCGAGCGGATCGTGCGCGGAGGTCTGGTCGGTGACGATGTCGGCCTCGACCCCACGGCGCAGCAGCGCGGGCAGCACCTCGGCGACGTTGCCGATCACCCCGACCGACAGCGGCCACTTCGCCGCCCTGGCCACGGTCACCTGTCGGATCGCGTCGTCCACATCGGACGCCAGCACGTCCAGGTAATGGGTGTCCAGCCGGCGTTGCGCGCGTCGCGGATCGCATTCCACCACCAGCGCGACCCCGCCGTTCATGGTCACCGCCAGCGGCTGCGCGCCGCCCATCCCGCCGAGACCGGCGGTCACCGTCAAGGTGCCGGCCAGGGTGCCGCCGAACCGCTTCTCGGCGACCGCCGCGAACGTCTCGTAGGTGCCCTGCAGGATGCCCTGGCTGCCGATGTAGATCCACGAGCCGGCGGTCATCTGGCCGTACATGGTCAGCCCGAGCGATTCCAGCCGGCGGAATTCCGGCCAGTTCGCCCAGTCGCCGACCAGGTTCGAGTTGGCGATCAGCACCCGGGGCGCCCATTCATGGGTGCGCAGCACGCCGGCCGGTCGGCCGGACTGCACCAGCAGCGTCTCGTCAACGTCCAATGTGGTCAGACACCGCTCGATGGCGTGGTAGCTGGGCCAGTCCCGGGCGGCCTTGCCGGTGCCGCCGTAGACAACCAGATCATCCGGCCGTTCGGCGACCGCCGGATCGAGGTTGTTGCGCAGCATCCGCAACGCCGCCTCGGCCTGCCAGTTGCGTGCCGTCAGTGTCGTCAGCGCCATCAGAACCCCTCCACCGTGTCGAGAACCGCGTCGAGCACCGCCCCCGAGGCGACAAGGTCCTCGGCGGCGGCGATTTCCGGCGCCAGGTGCCGGTCCGGGCCAGGGCCGTCGACCTTGCTGCGCACCAGGTCACGGATGGCTGCGGTGACCGGCGCCGGCCGCAGCGGAGCGCGGAAGTCCAGCGCCCGTGCGGCGGTCAGCAGCTCGATCGCCAGCACCGTGGTCAGGCCGTCGACGCTCCGCCGCAGCTTGCGCGCGGCCGACCAGCCCATCGACACGTGGTCCTCCTGCATGGCGCTGCTCGGAATCGAGTCGACCGACGCCGGGACGGCGAGCCGCTTGAGTTCGCTGACCAGCGCGGCCTGGGTGTACTGCGCGATCATGTGTCCGGAGTCGACACCCGGATCGGCGGCCAGGAACGCCGGCAGACCGTTGGAGCGCGCCACATCCAGCATCCGGTCGGTGCGCCGCTCGGCCATGCTGGCCACATCGGCGGTCGGGATGGCCAGGAAGTCCAGCACGTAACCCAGTGGCGCGCCGTGGAAGTTGCCGTTCGACTCGACCCGGCCGTCGGCCAGCACCACCGGGTTGTCCACGGCCGCCGCCAGTTCGCGGTCGGCGACGGACTCCGCGTGCGCCACGGTGTCCCGGGCGGCGCCGTGCACCTGCGGTGCGCAGCGCAGCGAGTAGGCGTCCTGGACTCGGGTGCAGTCCGGGCCACGATGGCTGGCGACGATCTCCGAACCCGCCAGCGCCACCCGCATCCGGTGCGCGGACAGCGCCTGGCCGGGATGTGGGCGCAGCGCCTGTAGATCGTCGGCGAACGCCCGGTCGGTGCCCAGCAGCGCCTCGACGCTCATCGCGGCGGTGAGATCGGCGATGTCGAGCAGTCGGTGCAGGTCGGTGATCGCCAGCAGCAACATGCCGAGCATGCCGTCGGTGCCATTGGTGAGCGCCAACCCCTCCTTCTCGGCGAGCGTCACCGGCTCGATCCCGTTGCGCCGCAACGAATCCGCTGCCGGCGCCCGGCCGCCGTCGGCGTCGAACACCTCGCCCTCGCCCATCAGCGCGAGCGCGACGGCGGCCAGCGGCGCGAGATCGCCGGAACAGCCCAGCGACCCGTACTCGTGCACCACCGGGGTGATCCGGGCGTTGAGCAGCGCGGCCAGCGCGGCCGCCGTCGCCGGCCGGACGCCGGTGTGCCCGGTCGCCAGGGTGCGCAGCCGCAGCAGCATCAGCGCGCGGACCACCTCGGGCTCGACCACCGCCCCCGCCCCGGCCGCGTGCGAGCGGATCAGCGAACGTTGCAGATCGGCCCGCCGGTCGGCCGGGATGTGCCGGACCGCGAGCGCGCCGAAGCCGGTCGACACGCCGTAGGTGGGCGTCGCCGCCTCGGCGAGCGCGTCGACGTGCTGACGGGCCGCGGCGATCTTCTTCTCGGCGTCCGGGTCGATGACCACTCGCGCGTGGCCGCGCACCACCGCCAGCACCTGGCCGCGCCGCAGCGGGGCCGCCCCGAGCCGTACATCGTCCGACATACCCGCTATTCCACTCCTGTCGCGGCCGGCGCATCAGCTGCGACAACCCGGTAATGTCTCGTATCCCAGACAGGAGCAGGCCGATGGTGGTGGACAGTCAGGTGCCGGCGTTGCGGCGCGGGCTGGCGCTGCTCGGCGCACTCGCCCGGCACGCCGGACCGGTGTCGGCCACCTCGCTGGCCCGCGAGCTCGACCTGCCCCGGTCGACCACGTACCACCTGCTCACCGAGCTGACGGCGACCGGTTTCGTGGTGCACCTGCCGGAGCAGCGGCGCTACGGGCTGGGCATCGCGGCGTTCGAGCTGGGATCGGCCTACCTGCGGCACGATCCGTTGGAGCGGCTGGCCGCGCCGATCCTGCGCCGGCTGGTGGACGACGTCGGGCACAACGCGCATCTCGGTGTGCTGCACGGCAGTGAACTGCTCTATCTGCTCAAGGAACGGCCGGCCCGGCCGCAGACGCTGGTCACCGACGTCGGCGTCCGGCTGCCGGCGTACCTCACCGCGTCCGGCCGGGCGATGCTCGCGCACCTGCCGGCGGCCCAGGTGCGGGCGCTGTTCCCGGCGGCGTCGGCGTTCGTGCGGCGCACCGAGCGCGGCCCGCGCGGGCTGGTCGAACTGCGGCAGACGCTCGGCGCGCACCGCCGGCTCGGCTGGGCCGTCGAGGACGGCCACGTCACCGCCGGCTTCGCCTCGGTCGCCATGCCGGTGTTCGATCACGGTGGCCGGCCGATGGCCTCGATCAGCGTCACCTTCCGGCATCCCTGTGACGACGGTGAATGCGGCGAGACCTGGCCGGAGCTGGCCGAGCGGGTGCGCCACGCGGCCGACGAGCTGACCACGCGGATCGGCGGCCATCGGTACTGACGTGCGCTGACCAGGCATGATGTGCCCGAGCGTAATGAGCGTTCGGCCGACTGAAGAGGGCCGGACGGCTGGAACATTCCGGTCGTTCAGCGGGGGATTTCCGGATGGTGGATGGACGCGCCGGCGACCGACGGCCATGATGCTGGTCTGCTGAGAGCGGTGTCCACGATGGACTGGCGGCGGAACGGAGGTCGGCGGTGTCCTTGTCGCTGCGCGGCGTGCGGGTGCCCGCCTGGTTGATCGACGTGTCGCTGGTGTGCGTCGCCGGGGTGGACTCGTGGTACATGGCGACGCCCAGCGGCCCGATCGACGTGACCTGCGCGGTGGTGGCCGCGCTGGCGCTGATCGTGCGCCGCCGCTGGCCCTACCTGACGCTCGCGCTCACCCTGCCGTCCGTGGTGGTGGGCTCGGCGCTGCTCGCGACGCCGATCGCGCTGTACACCCTCGCCCGGCGGACCCGCAGCCGGTGGACGTTGATCGGCTGGGTCACGGTGTTGGTGGTCGGGTACGCAACGCCGTCGCCGACCGACCCGAGCGCGTACGACCCATCCCAACTGCCCATCGTCGGCTACGGGGTGGCGATGCTGCTGGCGGCGGTGTTCCTCGGCCAGCTCGTGCAGGCCCGGCAGGATCTGTCGGCGCGGATCGTGGAGATCAACGAGTCCCGCGAGCATGAGCGCGAGCTGGTCGGGCAGACCGTCCTGGCCGCCGAGCGGGCGCAACTGGCCAGGGAGATGCATGACGTGGTCTCCCACCAGGTCAGCCTGATCGCGGTTCGGGCCGGCGCATTGCAGGTGGGCGCCAGCGATCCGGCGGTCGAGGACGCGGCCGGGGTGATCCGCCAGTTGTCCGTGCTGACCCTGGACGAGCTGCGGCACATGATCACCCTGTTGCGCGCGTCCGGCTCGGTGTCCGGTGACATCGCGCCGCAGCCGACACTGGCCGATCTCCGTCAGCTGATCGCCAACAGCGGCGTCGTCACCGAATTCACCGGCAGGCCGCCCGATGGCGTGGCCGCACCGGCCCAGCGGGCGATCTATCGCACGGTGCAGGAATCACTGACCAACGTGCGCAAGCACGCGCCCGGCGCGACCGCGACCATCGAGATCTGGCAGGACACCGACCACTTCGGCCTCACCATCACCAACACCGCGCCCAGTCGGCCGGCGGTGGCGCTGCCCAGCGCCCGGCACGGCCTGATCGGCCTCCGTGAACGCGCCGAACTGCTCGGCGGCGGCGTGGTCGCCGAGCCCAGTGCGGACGGTGGCTTCCAGGTCCGGCTCCGGCTGCCGCTGGCCCACCCAATACCCTCGTGAGAGCTTGGTGAGCTCGAACAAGGTCCTCTGTCGGGGTGGGTAGACCGTGATCCGTGTTGTGGTAGTGGACGATGAGGCGTTGGTCCGCTCCGGATTCGAGTTGATCCTGTGTGCTGCCGGCGACATCGACGTGGTGGCCACCGCGACCGGCGCCGAGGCGATGCGGGAGATCGGCCGGCACGCGCCGGACGTCGTGCTGCTGGACGTCCGGATGCCGGACGTCGACGGGCTGACCATTCTGCGGCAGATCCGCGCCATGACCCACCCGCCGGTGGTGGCGATGCTCACCACCTTCGACGGCGACGAGTACATCGCCGCCGCGCTGCGCGACGGCGCGGCCGGATTCATCCTCAAGGACACCGAACCCCGCAAGCTGGCCGACCTGGTGCACGCGCTCGCCGAGGGCGATGTGGTGCTCTCGCCCCGGATCACCCGCGCGGTGATCGACGGATATTTGGACGGCAGCGCCTGTTCGGACGCGGCCGAGCAACTCGCCGCGTTGACCGACCGGGAACGCGATGTGCTGGCGTTCCTGGCCGCTGGTCTGTCCAATGCGGACATCGGTGTCCGGCTACACCTGAGTGTCGGCACCATCAAGGACCACGTCAGCGCCATTCTCAGCAAGCTCGGTGTGGCCAGCCGGGTGCAGGCCGCGCTGCTGGCCCAGCGCGCCGGCCTCGTCCGGCCGTAGGTCTGCTCGCCGACCGGCGGGGCAGAACCAGCCGAAAGTCGGGTCCACATCGGATGGTCAGCGCTGCTACCTTACCGGTCGGTAAGTTGTCGCCTTCCATCAAGTTCGGGGAGATCATCCGTGTTCCGCAGGAAACCAGTGCTGCTCGCCGCTGGCGTCGCCGCCGCGGTGGCGGCCATCAGCCTGACCGCCGTCGGCTGGGC
>DASZLR010000034.1:0-3177 GCA_035552275.1 Pseudonocardiaceae bacterium
GTGTTGCAGCGCATAGAGGCCGTAGTAAGTCATCTTGGCGACTTCTTCGCCGGGGGCCCAGACCCCGAACACGCCACATTCTTCGCCGGGCGGGTTCTCGTCGGGTATTGACTGCTGGACGGTCACAGTGTGGCGGCTCCCAGGGAACGGATGGTGACTTGATGAAGTCTACGGAAACGTTGGGCGTGGCTGCTAATTGCTCGGGCGTGTTGCGGCATGTCGCGATCGATTTTCGCAGCTCAATAGCCTCAAGGATTTCTACTGTCGCTTAGGCCACATGGGTCACGGTTGCGTGTGATCGGGATCGCTCAGTCGCACGACCGGCAGCCAGGCCGCGATCTCGGCAGCACGAGAACCGGACAAGCGCACCGCACCAGTGGCCGTGGCCTCGGAAACTTGCAGCAGCCCGGTCGCCAGCAGCAGCCAGGTCCGCGGATCTGCCTCGACGACGTTGGGCGGGGTGCCCCGGGTATGTCGAGGCCCGGAAATACATTGCACCGCGACGAACGGCGGAATCCGCACCTCCACGCTGGCGCCCGGCGCCTCGGCGGCCACGGTGCGCGCGGTGAGCCGGACCGCCGCGGCGAGGTCGGCGCGACTCGGCGCCGGACAACTGTCGTCGCGTAGCCAGTCTTCGACGGCGCGGACGGCGTCGCGGGTCTGGGCCGGGTCGAGATTCTGACGGGGCGCCATGGCTCAATGCTGGAGCGCGGCGCGCACGCGCTCGGTGTCGGCCGGCGTCCAGCCGTCCGGCGGGGCCGCCGCCGCCCAACCGTCCAGGATGTCGTTGCTGTAGTTGTGTCCGTGCCCGCCCGGAACCCCTTCGGCGTTGGTCAGGTCGGCGCTGACCTGCCAGAACGTCACGACCGGATTCCACTGCATCGCTGGACTGCGGTCGTGCCCGGGGGGCTCTGCCAGCCACTCGGGGCGGCTGAACAACAGGTCGGGTGACCACCAGACGACTGGGTCGGACGGGTGCTGCAGGAACAGCACCCGCGTGCCGGTCCACGGCGGACCGGTGACCCGGGCGACGGCGGCAGGATCATTGGCTTCGGAGAACCGCACGGTCCGCCCGTTGTCGTATCGCGGCTGCACTTCGGTGGTGCCGGGATCGCGGCGCGTGATCAGTGCGTGCCACAGCGTGCTCTCTTGCGGCGGCCCCACCCATAAGACCGCGTCGAATCCCATCCGTTGGATGTCGGGCAACCAGCCGAACGCGGCCTGGCCGGCCAGCGATCCCAGACTTTCGCCGTAGAGCACCAACTTCGCCCGATGCTCTGCGGATAGTTGGGCCCAGCGGTCATGGACGGCGTTGATCAGCATCCGGCCGGAGTCCATCGACTTCTGCCGGTCCGCCAGGAACGAAATCCAGCTCGGCAGATAGGAATACTGCAAACCCACGACCGCGGTGTCGCCGTTGTACATCGTCTCTACCGAACTTGCCGCCACCGGGTCGACCCAGCCGGTGCCGGTGGTCGGCGCGATGACCAGGACCTTGCGAGTGAACGCGCCGGTGCGCTCGAGTTCGTTGACGAGTACTTCCAGCCGGCCCTGGTCGTCGGAGGCGGTGTGCAGCCCGGCATACACCCGGATCGGCTCCTTGGCCGGCCTGCCGTTGATCCTGCTCAGCTCGGCGGCATGCAGGCCGGCGCCGACGAAGGCGCGGCCCTGAGATCCCAGCGTGCTCCAGGGCGCCAATGACGTTGGGCTACCGGACTTCTCCGGCAGCTGCGGTTGCGACACACCCGCCGGGGTTTCGCTGTCCCGGGGCTGGAAGATCGCGTTGGCACCGGCGAAAAAGCCGCGGACGAGCACACCGTCGAACAGGGTGACGAGCAACCCCACCACGATCGCGGTGCCGATGAACAGCGCCACCTCGTCATGCAGGTGCCAGCGCCGAATCAGCATGCGCGCCAACAGTTTGACCGCGTCGATCAGTATCCGGAACGCCGACACCAGCAGCGCGCTGACCGCGACCGCGACGGCCAGCGTGCGGAGATAGCCTGGATTCGTCGGCCCCTCGATGCCCATCAGCGCCGACAATTGCCGCTGCCAGGACGCAGCCGGGATCAGCATCAGGACACAGGCCGTCGGCGCCAGCACCACGACCGCCGCCTTCATCGACCACAGCGCCCGCGGCGACGGCGGCCACCACCGGGCCCCGCGTAACTGGACGCGGTTCACCGCCTTGCTGATCAACGCTCCCAGGCCGTAGCCGAAGGCGGCGTTCACTCCGCCGATAAGGCCCTGGAACAACCAGTCTCGTGGCACCAGGGAAGGCGTCAGCGACAGGCAGAAGAACAGCGCGCCGAACGCCACCCCGACGAATTTCAGCCGAAGCAGGCTCCACGCCCACACCAACAAAGGATGGCGTCCGCCCGATTCGGCACTCATCGCAGAAGAGCGGCCAGCACCCCTTCAGACGTGCTGCGCAACTCGGCCAGTGTGACGGTGAACAAACCTTGGACCTCGACCGATTCGGAGCCCTGGTCGACAACCCCGATCCGGGTCGCGGGAAGTCCACGCGCCTCGCACATCGAGGTGAAGCGGCTCTCCTCGGTGCGTGGCACCGCCACCAGCACCCGGCCGGATGATTCGGAGAACAGCGTGACGAACGCGTCGGCGCCTTCGGGAAGCGCGATGCGGCACCCTGTTTCGCCGGCCAAGGCTGATTCCACCACGGCCTGCGCCAGCCCGCCTTCGGACAGGTCATGAGCCGCCGATACCAGCCCGTCGCGAGAGGCTGCGCTCAGCACGTCGGCCAGCAGACGCTCGCGGTCCAGGTTTACCGAGGGCGGCCGTCCGCCCAGGTGGTCGGCGGTGACCTGGGCCCAGATTGAGCCGTCGAATTCGTCGCGAGTTTCGCCGAGCAGAATCAGCGTCTCGCCCGGTTTGGTGCCCATCGCGGTCGGAATGCGGCGGCTGACGTCGTCGATCACCCCCAGGACGCCGACGACCGGGGTGGGCATGATCGCCGTGGTCCCGGTCTGGTTGTAGAAGCTGACGTTGCCGCCGGTAACCGGAATGCCCAGTGCCGCACAGCCATCCGCCAGGCCGCGGACCGCCTGGGAGAACTGCCACATCACGCCGGGATCCTCCGGCGATCCGAAGTTGAGGCAGTTGGTCACTGCGACCGGGGTGGCGCCGGTGACGGCGACGTTGCGGTACGCCTCGGCC
>DASZLR010000035.1:0-9731 GCA_035552275.1 Pseudonocardiaceae bacterium
TCTCGTGCTCCACGTCGGCGACCCGGTCCAGCAACTCACCATCACCGCACCGCCACACCTCGGTGGCGTGCGACGGATCCAGGTAAGTGCCCATAACCCCAACCTACCCACAATCACAGCGCTTGTCGAACGCCTGTTCGAACGAAAGAAGTGACCTCGATCACTTCACGCAGGGGACTGGTCCGGCCGCAGCAAATCGTTGACGACGCCGACCGCGTCCCGGATCAGCGGCCGCAACACCCGCAGCCGGGACAGTGCCACCGCCCGGTCGATCAGCGGCACGGTGCGCTCGACCAGCGCGCGGGTGCGGGCGCAGTCGGGGGAGCGGTCGTGCACCCAGTACAGCACCACGCCCAATTGGTAGAGCCACAACAGTTCCGGCAGGTCGGGCCGCAACTGCGGGTCCATCTTCACGCTCGCGCCGTCGACCACCTCCCGGAAGACGCCGATGGCGATCTCGCGGGCCGGTCCGGACTCGGCCGACAGCGGGGACAGCGGGCTGGCCGGATCGGCCGCGTTGCGGAAGAACTGCGCGCCGAACTCGTGGTACGGCTGCGCGATCTCCAGCCAGCGCAGCAGCACCGCGCGCAGCCGGGCGCCGAAATCCCGTTCACCGGCCAGCACCTTGTCACAGGCCTGCACGTGCAATTCGCTGATCCGGTAGTAGAAGCCCTGGACCAGATGTTCCTTGGAATCGAAGTAGTAGTACGCGTTGCCGACCGACACGTTCGCCTCGGTGGCCACCGCGCGCATCGTGGTGCGCTCGTAGCCGCGTTCGGCGAACAGGCGCAGCGCGGTGTCCAGGATCAGCGCCCTGGTCGCGTCGCTCTTCTTCGCTGGGCTGGTTTCCTGATCGGTCACTTGGCGACGTTAACCGGCTGGCGCAGAGCTTCCTGGATCAGCCCGTTGCGCCGGACCCGGCTGAAGATCAGCAGGTTGACCAGGTGCAGGCCGCCGACCACGAGTAGCACGGTGCCCATCTTGACCGACAGCACCTGCAGCACGTCGCGCACCGTCGACACCTGCGCGTCGGTGCTCAGCCACAGCGCGACGAAACCGAAGTTGACCAGGTAGAAGCCGACCACCAGCAACTGGTTCAGCGCGGCTCCGACCCGCTCGTTGCGGAACACATCGGCCAGGTAGACCTGCCCGTTCTGGCTGAGTTTCCGGGCCACCCACAGGGTGAGCGCCACGCTCAGCGCGATGTAGATGACGTAGCCGACGACTGCGAGGTCCATGGCGACCAGCTCCTTTTTGAACGTGTTCAAGGCAGTACGGTACTCCTGTTTTGAACACGTTCAATAGGCCGTTCGGCGGGTATCCGTCGGGTACGCTTCGGGCCGTGCCGACGACGCGGGTCAACGCAGCGACCATCGCCTACACCGACACCGGGACGCCGGCGGGCAAGCCCGACGCCGCCACCGTCCTGTTCGGACACGGCTTGCTGTTCAGCGGCTGGATGTTCCATCCGCAGGTGGCGGCGCTGCGCGAGCAGTACCGCTGCGTCACCATCGACTGGCGCGGCCAGGGCGACACCCCGCCCACGCCCGCCGGTTACGACATGGACACCCTCACCGCCGACGCGGTCGCGCTGATCGAATCACTGG
Organism: Pseudonocardiaceae bacterium; assembly: GCA_035552275.1. Lineage (GTDB taxonomy): Bacteria > Actinomycetota > Actinomycetes > Mycobacteriales > Pseudonocardiaceae > DASVLX01. The sequence goes on from DASZLR010000035.1 coordinate 1,608, forward strand.
ACCTCGCGCCGGTGCACTACGTCGGCCTGTCCATGGGCGGTTTCGTCGGGCTGCGGCTGGCCGCCCGGCACGGCGAGCTGCTGCGCTCGCTGACCTTGCTGGACACCAGCGCCGACGGCGAGAGCCCCGACCATCTCCGCCAGTACCGGCTGCTCGCCTCGATCTACCGGCTGGTCGGCATCATCGGCCCGGTGCGCAACAAGGTGCTGCCACTGATGTTCGGGCCGAAGTTCCTCGCCGAACTGGCCAGCCAGGCGCTGATCACCGACTGGACCGACCGGCTGCGGCGCTGCGATCGCGGCGGTATCCGCAGGGCCGTGCTCGGTGTCGCCGACCGCGCCCCGGTTGTCGACGAGCTGGCCAGGATCAGCGTGCCCACCCTGGTCATGGTCGGTGCTGATGACATCGCGACGCGACCGGAGCACTCCGTGCGGATCGCTGAGGGCGTCGTCGGCGCCCGGCTGGAGAAGCTGGAAAGCTGTGGGCACAGCAGCAGCCTGGAACGGCCCGACGCGGTGACCAAGCTGCTCGGCGAGTTCCTGGCCGGTATCGACTAACCCCGTACCGACTAACCCCGGGCGCGATACGAGCCCCGGCGCGGATCCGGGTGCGCGGCAAGGTAATCCTCGAAGCTGATCGTGCCGAAGGTGTGGTCCGGCGTGGTGTGGCCGCCGGCCCGGTACGCGCGGAACACCTTGCCCGGCAGGCGAATCGGCAGCACCGGCCGGCGCAACCCGGTCGACAGCAGATAGCTGGCGGCCAGGTCGCGAGCCTCCAGCACCTGCGGCCCGCCGATGTCGGGCACCCGGCCGGCCGGCTCGCCCAGCGCCAGCTCGGCCAGCCGCGCGCCGACCTCGCCGGTGTCGATCGGCTGGAACGGCAGGTCGGGAACGGCCATCACCGGAGCCTTGGCGGTGATCGCGAACACCGTCCGCAACAGGTCGTGGAATTGGGTGGCGCGCAGGATGGTGTAGGGCAGGCCGGACGCTTCGATCACCCGCTCCGACGCCAGTTTTCCCTGGTAGTAGCCAAAAGGAACCCGGTCGATGCCGACGATCGAGATGTACACCAGGTGCGGGCGGCCGGCTCGTTTCGCCGCCTCGACCAGCGTGCCGGTCACCGCTTCCTCGGAACGCCGGCCGATCGCGGTGGTCGCGCAGTGCACGATCACCTCCGCGCCGGCGACCGCCTCGGGCACACCGACGCCGGACCGCAGGTCGGCCCGCGCCCAGCCGTACGCGGAGTGATCACCGGTCGGCCGCTCCCGCCGGCTGCCCACCCGCACCTCGGCGGCTCCGCCGGCCAGCAGTCGGCGCACCACCAGCCGGCCGAGTTGGCCGGCGCCGCCCGTCACCAGGATCGGTCCCACCATGGTCCCTCCTATCGCAGTATCACCGGCAGCGCGTCCACGCCGTACACGATCGACGTCGAACGGAAGGACACGTCCTCCGGCCGCACCGCCAGCCGCATCTCCGGGAACCGCCGGACCAGCGCCGGATACGCGGCGCGCAGCTCCATCCGGGCCAGCTCGGCGCCGATGCAGCGATGGATGCCGTAGCTGAACGCCAGATGCGAGCTGGCCGCCCGCCCCGGTTCGAATCCCGCCATCCCGGCACCCAGTGATTCGTCGCGGTTCGCGCCGGACAGCGAGACCAGCACGATGTCTCCCTTCCTGATCCGCACCCCGGCGACGTCCACATCGTCGGTCGCGAACCGCGGGAAGGCCAGCTGAACGACGGTCAGGTAGCGCAGCAGTTCCTCGACCAGTCGGTGCACCTCGTCGGCGTCGCCGAGCGCGGCCCGGCGGGCATCCGGGTTGTCCAGCAGGACCAGCGCGCCCAACGCCAGCATGCTCGCGGTGGTTTCCAACCCGCCGGTCAGCACGCCGTCGGCCAGCCCGGCCAGCTCCCGGTCGTCGATCTCGTCGCCGTGCTCCTTGATGATCATGCCGAGCAACCCGTCGCCGGGCGTCTGGCGCTGCTTGGCGACCACCCCGAGCAGATACGACAGCGACTCGGAGATCGCGCCCAGCGACGCGCTCGCCCCGCTGAGCAGGTCGAATCGTGCGGTGCTCAGCCGCTGGAAATCCTCACGGTCCTCATAGGACACTCCGAGCAGCTCGCAGATGGTCAGCGACGGGATGGGCAGCGCGAATGACGTCCACAGGTCGACCGGCCCGGTTGCCGCCTCCATCGCGTCCAACCGCGCGGTGACGATCGACTCGATCCGCGGGGTGAGCCGGGACAGCCGGCGCATGGTGAACTCCGGCGTCAGCAGCTTACGCAGCCGGGTGTGCGCGGGCGGATCGGCGAAGCCCAGGCCACCGGGATTCTGCTCGGCGTTCGCGCCCATCGTGCCGATCAGGTTGGCGAAGTCGTTGCTGAACCCGTCGACCCGGCCCAGCAGCGCCTTGGCCTCCGCATGGCCGCTGACCAGCCACACATCACGGCCCAGCGGCAGCGGCAGCTTGCTGATCGGCTCGGTGGCGCGGGTTCGGGCCAGTTCGGGCACCGGGTCCAGGCCGTCGCGCCGCAGTGGCAGTAACGCCGCGTCGGGCAGCAGCGAAACCTTGGACAGGTCGAAGCCGTGTTTGGCCGAGCGCGCAAGGTAGCGACGGGCCAGCCAGCCCACCACCCGCGATCGGACGCTCGTCAGAATCATCGGCGCTCGCCCCCAAGTCCATACCGGAAATCGGGTACAAACAACACATGGCTCGTGGCCACCTGACCTCCCCTCCCCGCGCGAACCCTGCCGCGCGTGCCGCAACCGATCCGGACGCGGTCACCGACGCTGTGCTCGTCGCGTCCCGTCTACTGGTGGCTATCTCAGCACGGTCGATCGCGTCGGTGGACGAGTCGATCACCCTGGCGCAGTTTCGCCTGCTGGTCGTGCTCGCCACCTGCGGTCCGTTGAAGCTGGCCACCCTGGCCGATCATCTCAGGGTCAACCCGTCGACCGCGACCCGCATGATTGATCGGCTGATCGCCATCAGCCTGGCCAGCCGGCAGGTCAACCCGAGCTCACGCCGGGAGGTCGTGGTCGGGCTGACCGACACCGGGGCCGCGGTGGTGAACCAGGTCACCGAGCGGCGGCGCAGGGAGATCGCCGAGATCGTGGGCCGGATGCCGGTCAAACTGCGCGAGGACCTGGTCGAGGCGTTGGAGGCGTTCGCCGAGGCCGGCGGCGAGCCGGCGGTGTCCACCGCGGCCGGCCAGTCCGAGTCCGGGCCGATCGAGTTGGATCGCGGCGCCGACTGGATCTAGCCGAATGGATTCGTCGGTTGCCGCTGAATGGACGAACCTCACAGCGGCCGAACGCGCGGAGTGCGCGGATCGCTACGACAGGCTAACTGCCTCGGTACACCTATGTAGTGCGCAATAGTTTCACTAGGCACGCAATCCGTCGTATCCACTGCGAGTCCGTATCGGACTACCAACCCCGGAGGATCCATCGTGCCCATCTCCGTCTCCTCGGCCCTCTCCGATCAGGGGGTGGTCGCCGGCGGCAAAGTCGATGACTTGCGCAAGCCGGGCCGCTACCTGATCAGCTCCGCGCTCGCCGGCGCCTACATCGGCGTCGCGGTCGTGCTGCTGTTCTCGGTCTCCGGCCCGCTGCTGGCCGCTTCCTCGCCGTGGACCAAGCTGATCCAGGGCCTCGTCTTCGGCATCGCCCTGACCCTCGTCGTGTTCGCCGGTTCCGAGCTGTCCACCGGCAACATGATGACCGCGGTGCAGGGGGTGTTCACCAAGGACAACGGCATCACCGGCGCGATCGCGGTGATCCTCGGCTCCTTCGTCGGCAACCTGATCGGCTCCTACGTGTTCGCCTGGCTGGTGTACGAGAGCGGCGTGCTTGCCGTCGGTGGCACCCCGGGCCACGTCGCACCCGGTGTCGCGATCGTGACCAGCGTCGTCAAGGCCAAGGCCGCCGAATCGGTGTCGGCGCTGTTCTTCCGCGGCATCCTGTGTAACTTCCTGGTCTGCCTGGCGGTGTGGATGTCCGCACGCACCAAGTCCGACGGCGCCAAGCTGGCGCTGATCTTCTGGTGCCTGCTCGCCTTCATCAGCTCGGGCTTCGAGCACGTCGTCGCCAACATGACCATCTTCTCGCTCGGCCTGTTCGAACACGTGAAGGGGATCGGCGTCGGCAGCTTCGCCAGGAACCTGTTGTGGGTCGGCCTGGGCAACCTGGTCGGCGGCGGGCTTCTGGTCGGCGCCACGTATGGCGTCCTCGGCAAGACCAAGCAGACCTCGACGCCGGCCCCCGCGCCGGTCGACGAGGACGCCATCAGCGTTCCGGCCTGAACCGCCCGCGAGACCCCAGGCGTGGCACGGCCTCCTCTGCTCAGGTAGCTGTTCTCGTCTGGACGGCACTGGTCACGTGTCGCTGATCGCTAAGCTGATCAGCGATGCGTGACCAGTTGCTCGCGGCGCTGCGCGCCCGAATCGAGGCCACCACCGAAACCGGTGACACCGACCAGGTTCTCGCCGACCCGGCGGTGGCCGAAGCCGACCGGTTACTCGGCTTTCTGGCCCAGGACAACGATGTCGACGTCGAGATCATGCTGGTTGCCGGTCTGTTCCACTGGGTCCGCGGCTCCGTCCTGACCGGCGACGACGGAACCGCCGACCGGAGCAGCGCCGCCGTGCTGCTGCTGCCGCTGTACCTGAACCGGCCCGAAGTGCTGCCCGACCCGGTGCGCGAGTCGATCACCGCGGTGCTCGCCGAGTCCGGTCCGGACGGCCAGGACCGGCGGCAATTGTTCGCCGAGGCGTGGTCGAACCTGGGCATGCTGCTGCTGGAACGGCTGATCCGGCAGGGCGAGCGGCGCAACGGCCCGGCCGCGGTCGTCCTGCTGCGCACCGCCACCGGCGCACTGCCGGCGGACCATCCGTCCCGTCCACTGGTGCTGTGCAATCTCGGCTACGCGCTGATGATCGGCGACACCGACGAGGACGGCGCGCCACGCGACGTGGACGAGGGCGTCGTGGTGCTGCGCGAGGCGTTCGCCGGCACGCCGGTCGGCCACCCGAACTACACCCGCTGCGCGAACGGTCTCGCGCTTGTGTTGCGCGCCAAGGCATCGCAGACCCAGGACGGGCCGCTGCTGATCGAGGCGATCGAGCTGTTCCGCACCGCGGTCGCGCACGCCACGGAGTTGGACCAGAACCTGCCGCGCATCCTGCACGACTTCGCGCTGTCGCTGCTGGTCTGGGCGGAGAGCGGGCCGGGACCCAATCCGGACGCGATCCGAGAGGCCATCGCGGCGTTGGAACGGTCGCTGACGCTGACGTCGCAGGAGGACCCCGAGTTCGGCGAGCGGTGGACCATGCTCAGCCGGGCGCAGTTGGCGCGGGTCACCCACGAGGCCCGCGCCCGGGAACCCGAACCGGCGGACGAGTTCGGCAGGCCCTTCGAGGACGCGATGGCGCACCTGGCGTCTCCGGATGGCTCCGACGGTGGCGACAACCTTTTTGTGGCCGTTCTCCAACTGCTCAACATGGACGACGCCGAGGGCGACAGCCGGCACGCGCACCTGGTCGATTTCCAGCGGACCCTGATGCGTTATCCGCACGAAGCCAGCTTGGCGGAGGTGCAGGCGAAGGCGCTCGAAACGATCATGCGGCGGTTTGACCACCTCGACCCCGCCGAGCGGCCCGAGGCGCTGCGCCGGTACCTGGAGTCGGAGAAACCCCCGCCCGCCGAACCGGTGGATCCGGCGATCCTGGACGAGATCATCGAGCTGCACGACCGGCTGCTGCCGGAACTGGCCGACCGGACCGATCTCGAACCCGAGGTGTCGCAGGTGGTCCGGCTGACCCGCGGCCTGTTGGCGATGGCTCAGACAATGGCCTGGGGACGCGGCGTCGGCCAGGCCACGCCGGAGACCCTCGCGGAGATGCGGACGCGGTTCGCCAGTGCCATGGAATGGTTGCCGCAGCTGGAGAACATGGAAATCCGCGGCCAGAAGTTCACCGCCGAACGGATGCTGTCGGCGTCGGCGAGGGGCAGGGCGCTGCTGTCGCCGTTCGAGGTGATGGCGGTGAACGAGTCGACGGTGAAGCGATATCGGCAGCGGCTGGCCGAGCTGTCCCCGCACGATCCGGAACGACTGCTGGTGCGCGGCTATCTCGCCAACGCGCTTTTCGGGCGGTACAACATGACCTCCGAGGAGCACGTGTTCGCCGAGGCGGTCGGGCTCGTCCGGCAGGTCATCGCCGAGGCATGGCCGCCGCCGAATCCGACGATCGTGGCGTCCTGGGGAAATTCGGCGGCGTCCCGGATCCAGCGGATGGGACTGGGCAAGGTGCCGCTGGACCCGACCGGTGATCAGCGGAGCACCGGATCGGCCACCGTCGCGCTCACCTCGCAGTCGGTCGCCGACGCGGTAGCCGTGGGCGATGGTGTGGACGCGTTGGAGTCGCTGGAAGAGGGCCGGGCGCTGATGCTGTCCACCGCGCTGCACACCCGGCGTGAGGTGGACACCCTGCGCGCCGCCGATCCGGAGCTGGCACAGCGGTTTGTCGCGCTGCGCGACGAAATCTATGTCCTGATGAACCCTGGCATGGAGCCGCGGCCCGGCGCGCAGGAGCGGTATGTCGAGCTGGACGCGGAATGGGGCGAACTGATAGACCAGATCAAGACCCTGCCGGGCTTCGATCGGTTCCTCATGCCGGTGTCGCTGTCGGTGAATGATCTGCTGCCGGCCGGCGCGGACGGTCCGGTGGTGACGATCAACGTCCACCCGCACCGCTGCGACGCGCTGGCGGTGCGGGCCGATGGCGTGCGGGTGATCCCGCTACCGGATCTGGGGGCGGCCGAACTGGTCGAGCACGCCGATTCCTTCCACACCGCGATCGGCGTGCTGTCCGCGCCCGGCCGCGACCAGCGGTCCTTGGCGGTCGGCGCGGCGCAACAGGCCATCCGGGACACCCTGGGCTGGTTGTGGGATGTGCTGGCCGAGCCGGTGCTGACCGAGCTGGGTTTCAACGGGGTGCCCCCGGACGGCCGGCCCTGGCCGCGACTCTGGTGGTCGCCGACCGGACCGCTGAACTTCCTGCCGCTGCACGCGGCCGGCCATCACGACGTTTTCGGGATGGCCGTGCTGGACCGGGTCGTCTCCTCGTACACGCCGACCGTGCGAGCGTTGCTGCACAGCCGATCGCACTCCGCCGCCGCCCGGCGCACCGCGCTGGCCGTGGCGATGCCGATCACCGAAGGCCACGCCGGGCTGCCCGCGACCGCCGACGAGATCACCGCCTTCGCCGGCCGCTTCCCCGGCCGGGTGCCGCTGGTCGGGCCGACCGCGACCCGGGAGGCGGTGCTGTCCGCGCTGCCGGACGCCGCTGTCGCGCATTTCGCCTGCCACGCGTCGAGTGATCCGGCCGATCCGTCGGCCAGCCACCTGCTGCTGCACGACGGACCGCTGTCGCTGCGCGAGATCAGCCAACTGCACCTGGATCACGCCGAGCTGGCATACCTATCGGCGTGCGCGACCGCGCGGGGTGGGATGGGGGTGGCCGACGAGGCGATCCACATCGCGTCGGCGTTCCAGTTGGCCGGCTACGCGCAGGCCGTCGGCACGATGTGGGAGATCGAGGATCGGGTGGCGGCGCGGGTCGCCGCCGAGTTCCACCGGGAACTGTCCGAGACGATCAACGACCCGGTCCGGCCGGCGGGCGCGCATGCCCTGCACACCGTCACCCGCCGGCTGCGGACGGAACTGACCGACCGGCCGTGGCTGTGGGCCGCCTACCTGCACGCCGGCGCCTGAGGTCGTTCACCGCGGCGGCTGGTTCCGTGGCGGCCGCTGTTGCCACAGGTCCCGCCGCTGGAAGTGCGAGACATGGTCGGAAAACCTTCGTTCCGGAACGGCTAGTAAACTGGATGCTGTCGGCGGTCGCCACGCCGAGGGCGACGAAACTCGCGCACGATAGTGTGTCGATCACTGTGACTGTGGCCCGTTTGCCGTCGACCCGGGCGGTGGTGGTTGCCATTGCGGCTGTCGCCCCATCACAAGATCGCGACGTCGGAAATACAATGCTGGCCCAGCCTTAGGCCAGGTCGTCGTTGACTGGTAGACATAACCACAATTCTCAGCCACCCAAATAACCTGTTGAGGGG
>DASZLR010000036.1:0-29901 GCA_035552275.1 Pseudonocardiaceae bacterium
CGTGGTCCGGTTGCCCAGGATTTCCAACGCCACCGACGTGGAGGCACTGGCCTGCGAGCCGGGGGTGAGTGTGCGGCTGGTGACCGAGCCGGCCCGGCTCGCTGACGCGGATCTGGTGGTATTGCCCGGTTCCAAGGCGACGGTGGCCGATCTGGCCTGGCTGCGCCGCACCGGCCTGGCCGACGCCGTGCACGCGCATGTCCACAGTGGACGTCCGGTGCTGGGCATCTGCGGAGGCTTCCAGATGCTGTCTCGGGCGATCTTCGATCCGGTCGAGTCCGGCGCGGGCGAGGTGGCCGGGCTGGGCCTGCTGGACGTGGACGTGACGTTCGCGCCGGACAAGACATTGCACCGGCCGACCGGCGCGGCGTTCGGCGTGCCGGCAACCGGCTACGAGATCCATCATGGTCAGGTGACTCGGCGTGCCGATGGGCTGCCGGGGCTGGTCACCCTGCCGGACGGTTCGACCGAGGGTGTGCTGGCCGGGCCGGTCGCCGCCACCCACTGGCACGGGCTGCTGGAGAACGACGAGGTGCGCCGGGCGCTGCTGCGCTGGGCCGCCGGCATGTCCGGACGGGACGGATTCCGCGTCGCCGCTGACATCTCGTTCGCCGACATCCGGTCCGCGCAGCTGGATGTGTTGGGGGATCTGGTCGCCGAGCACCTGGACACTGACGCGATCTGGCGGCTGCTGGACCACGGCCCGCCCGCCGGCCTGCCCACCCTGGCACCCGGTGCCTGACCTAGTTGGTCTGGTCTGGTCAAGTCAGGTACGATGGTGCGGTGAGTGTGCAGGTGAACATCTACGAGGCCAAGACCCAGCTGTCGCAGCTGCTGGATCAGGCCACTGCGGGCGAGGACGTGGTCATCGCCCGCAACGGTCGCCCGGTCGCCCGGTTGGTGCCGGTCCAACGTGCCCCGCACGGCCGCCGGCCCGGCTCGCTGAAGGGCAAGATCCACCTGCCATCGGACCATCGCGACGTCGACGCCCAGATCGCCGACATGTTCGACGGCGAGAACCGCGCCGGCACGCGGTGAACCTGCGGCTCGACACGAACGCTGTTCTGGCCCGACATCGGACCGGTTGATCAGGGGGAGCTGTCCGTGGGCGCCGGGTTCGTGCCACCATGCACGGTGTGACGCATCCCGGTCCCGATCCAGTGGGCAGCGAAGGGCCGGATTCAGGCCCCGTCCCAGCACCCCAATCGACGCCGCCCCAACCGTCGCCGCAAGCGGCCCAGCCGACGCCGCAACAGACGCCGCAGCCAGGCCCGCCGCCGGTCGGCCAGCAGTTCGGTGCGCCCCAACCGCACGCGCAACAGCCATATGGGCAGCAACCGTATGCGCACCAACCACAACCATATGGCCAGCAGCCGTATGGGCAGCCGCCATACGGTGGAGCGCCGCCGATACCCCGGCGGCCACGCCGCCCACTGCCGGTCCCGCCGCTGATCTCGGCCGTGTTGCTCGTGGTCGGCGCCGGGCTCGCCATCGGCGGTTCGTTCGCGGCGTTGGACAACTGGGCGCTGAATGAACCCAACAGCAATTACCGCAGCACCACAACGGTGTCCGGGTGGTCGTACCGCAACCAGGGCGCCGGGCAGCCGGTGCAGCACGAGGCCCAGTGGATCGGCGTCGCGCTGGTCGTCGGCGGTGTGTTGGCGATCGCCGCCGCGGTGCTGTTGCTGGTCACCCTGCGCCGCGGACGGCCGGTCGTCGGAGCACTCGCCGCTGTGTCCGGCGCGGTGCTGTTCGGCGTCGCGTTGACCGTCGGCGTGAGCGTGCTCGGTGATCTCGGCTTCGCCAAGGCCACCAACGACTACACCGAGACGGTGAGCCCCGGTCTCGGCTTCTGGTTGATCCTCGCCGCCGGTCTGCTCGGGATCGCGGCGGTGGTGCTCGCCCTGCTGACCGGCGGTTCGGCATCGCCAGGTGTGGAGTCCGAGCCGCCGACGCCGCCGCAGGGGATGCCTGCTCTGCCCCAGCCGCAGCAGTATCCGACCCAGCATCCGACCCAGCATCCGTATCAGCAGCCTGGTCGACCGCCCGGCTATTGATCGCGGCGGCCCGCTCAGTCCAACGGCAGGCGTAGCAGGGCGTTCTCGATCAGCTCCGGCATCGCCGGGTGAATCCAGTACTGGCCGTGCGCCATGCTGCGCGCGTCCAGACCGAAACTCATCGCCTGGATCAGCGGCTGGATCAGGCTCGACGCCTGCGGCCCGATGATGTGCGCGCCCAGCAACTGGCCGGTCGCCGGATCGGCCAGCAGTCTGGCGAACCCGGTGGTGTCCTCCATCGCCCAGCCGTACGCGATGCCGGCGTACTCCTGGCTCGCGGTCACGTGCCGCACGCCCAGCTCCCGCGCCCGCGCCTCGGTCAGTCCGACCGAGGCGATCTGCGGATGGCTGAACACCGCGTGCGGCACGAATCGGTGGTCGGCGGCCAGCGGGGCGTCGGGGCGCAGCAGGTTGTGCTGGACGACCCGCGCCTCGTGGTTGGCCACGTGTTTCAGCTCGTACGCCGAGCAGATGTCGCCCAGCGCGTAGATGCCGGCTACGCCGGTCCGCTGGTACTCGTCCACCACCACCCGGCCGTCCGCGTCGACCGCGACGCCGGTGGCGGCCAGGTCCAGCAGATCGGTGTTCGGCGTCCGGCCGACGGCCACCAGCAGCACGTCGCCGTCCACGGTTTCGGCCCCCTGCGGGCCTTCCAGATGCAACCGCACGCCGTCCGGAACCCGCTCCGCGCGGACCGTCTTGCGGTCGGTGCGCACATCCCACTGTTGCCGCGCCAGTTCGGTGAACCGGGCGCTGATCGCCTCGTCCTCGTGCCGCAGCAGCGCACCGGACCGGGCGATCACCGTGACCGCGACGCCGAACGACGAGAACACGTGCGCCATCTCGGCGGCCACGAACCCGCTGCCCAGGATGGTCAGCCGGCGCGACAGATCGGCGAGCCGCATGATCGTGTCGCTGGTGTGGTAGCCGACTCCGTCCAGGCCGGGGATGTCCGGGATCACCGGGCGGGCCCCTGCCGCCAGCACGAACCGGTCGGCGGTGATCGTCTCGGGCGCACCGCCGTCATGGGGCGTGACGGTCAGCCGCTTGTCGCCGGTGAACCGCCCCTGACCGGCGTAGACGGCGACGTTGCGGTTGTCCGGATGCTCGGTCCGGTAGGCCCGGCCGCCCTCGGCGATCGGGTCGATCCGGCCGAAGATCCGGTCCCGCACGTCGGCCCACCGCACCCCGCGCAGCGCACTGTCCACACCGAAAGCCGGCGCTTCGGTCGCGGCGAGGGCGAGATCGGCGGTGTGCACGAACATTTTGGTCGGAATACACCCGACGTTCAGGCAGGTGCCGCCGAAGACTCCTTTTTCCACGATCGCCACATCCCAGTCGGCGAACCGCTCGTCCAGGATGGAGTTACCGGAACCGGTGCCGATGATGACCAGATCGAAATGCCGCACGACCTGTGTAACCGTCGGCGCCGGCACCGGATTCCCGCTCGGTGAAAAGGCGCTCAGTGGCCGAAAACCGGGGTGATGATGGCGCGGGCCAGAGTGTGGAAGGCGAGATTGAAGCCCACCACCGCCGGCGAGGCGTTGCCGTCCACGCCCAGCTTGGGCACGTCGACCGCGTGCACCACGAAGTAGTACCGGTGCGCGCGATCGCCCTGTGGCGGGGCGGCGCCGCCGTAGGACGGCGCGCTGTAGTCGTTGCGCACGTGGAACGCGCCGCCGGGCAGGCTGTCGTCGCTCGCGCCGGCGCCGGCGGCCAGTTCGGTCACCTCGGCCGGAATGTCCACGGCGACCCAGTGCCAGAACCCGGACACCACCGGCGCATCCGGGTCGAAGCAGGTCACCACATAACTCTGGGTCTGCTCGGGCGCGCCCTGCCAGCTCAGCTGCGGTGACACGTTCTCGCCGGTCATGCCGAAGTCGTTGAACACGTGGGTCAGCGCCAGCGGCTGGCCGTCGGCCACGTCGGTCGAGGCGACGGTGAACGACGGCACGGCCGGAAGCAGGCTGTACGGGTCGGGGGCGAGCGGACGATCAAGGCTCATCGCGATTCCTCCACAACGTACTGGTGGGCCGGCAGAGAACTTAGTTGCTTGCCGGTTCGCCGGCTCGGCTGCCCGCCGTAATACCACCGGTCGCTCTGGGTGATGTTTTCCGCGAGACCATGTCACCCTGGTGGTCCGGACAGGTGATATGTAACCCTATTGGCGGCCACTGTATGTGCAGGCAGTGCACATCCTCGACGGGAGGGAGCCGGTTCGTGACTCCTGGTGATATCGGGGTGGGCGACACAGCCGGCCGAATCGACGTGAGCACGCCGTCCGCGGCCCGGATCTATGACTATTTTCTCGGCGGCGCGCACAATTTCGAGGTCGATCGGCTCGCCGCCGCCGAGTTGGCCCGGCTGCATCCGGCGATCGGCCTCGGCATGCGGGCCAACCGCTCCTACCTCCGCCGAGTGGTCCGCTACCTGCTGGACGCCGGTGTCGACCAGTTCCTCGACCTCGGCTCCGGTATCCCGACCGTCGGCAACGTGCACCAGATCGCGCATCGGGTGAACCCGGAGGCCCGGGTCGTGTACGTGGACATCGAGCCGATGGCGATCGCGCACAGCGACACCCTGCTGGCGGAGAACAAGTGGGCGGCCGCGGTGTGCGCCGACCTGCGTCGGCCGGACGAGGTGCTGGCCACCGCCGAGGTGCGCGGCCAACTGGACTTCGACCGGCCGATCGCGGTGATCCTGGCCGGTGTCCTGCAGTACCTGTCCGACGACGAGGACCCGGCCGGCGTCATCGCCGGCTACCGCGACCGGCTCGTGCCCGGCAGCTACCTCGCGATGTCGCATCCGAGCGCCGATCCGCTGACCGCGCAGCGGCTGCGCGGCCGGTGCACGCCTCGGACGAAACAGCGGTTCGCCGCCTTCTTCGCCGGCCTGGACATCATCGCGCCCGGCATCGTGCCGATGTGGCACTGGCGGCCCGAAGAAGGCGACCCGGAACCGCTGGGAGACGGCCACGTCGCCGGCCACGCCGGAGTCGGCCGCACGACGGCGACGTAGCGGACGCGGCGCGACGTGGAGCCGCGACGTGGAGGACTGCCACCGGGCCACATAACCTCAACTCATGAGTGCTCGCGTTCTGCTGCTGTCGACCGCTGACACCGATCTGCTCGCCGCCCGGGACTGCGGCGCCGGCTACCGGGTGGCGAACCCCGCTCGGGTGTCCGCCGACCAGGTGCCGCACCTGTGCGCCGACGCCGACATCGTGGTGGTCCGGCTGCTCGGCGGGCGGCGGGCCTGGGAGGACGGCCTCATCGCGGTGCTGGCATCCGGCGTGCCGACGGTGTGTCTGGGCGGCGAGTCGACCCCGGACGCGGAACTGATGGCGGCGTCGACCGTGCCCGCCGGGGTGGCCGCGCAGACGCTGCGCTACCTGGTCGAAGGCGGCGTGGCGAACCTGCGCGAGCTGGCCGCGTTCCTGTCCGACACGGTGCTGCTCACCGGCGAGGGCTTCGAGCCGCCCGCATCCATGCCCGCCTTCGGCATTCATGGCGAACGGTCGCACGATCCGAGCCGGCCCACCGTCGGCGTCGTCTTCTACCGCGCGCACGAACTGGCCGGCAACACCGCTTTCGTGGACGTGCTGGCCGACGCCGTGGAACAGGCCGGGGCGAACGCGCTGCCGGTGTTCTGCGGCTCACTGCGCGGCCTGGACTCGGCGCAGTCCGCCGGCCTGCTCGACCTGCTGCGCCAATGCGACGCGTTGGTGGCCACCGTTCTTGCCGCCGGCGGAGCTGTCCCGGCGCAGGCGGGCGCTGGTGCGGCCGAGGACGCCTGGGATGTCGGGGCGCTGGCCGAGCTGGATGTTCCGGTGCTGCAGGGTCTGGTGCTGACGAGCAGCCACGCTGACTGGTCGGCGTCCGACGCCGCACTGTCCCCTATGGACGCGGCGATGCAGGTCGCGATCCCGGAGTTCGACGGCCGGCTGATCGGGGTTCCGTTCTCCTTCAAGGAAAACGGCCCGGACGGTATTCCGGTCTACGCGGCTGATCCGGAGCGTGCCGCTCGGGTGGCCGGCACGGCGGTCCGGCTGGCCCGGCTGCGGCGCCGGCCCAACCCGGACAAGAAACTCGCCATCGTGCTGTCCTCGTACCCCACCAAGCATTCCCGGGTCGGCAACGCGGTCGGCCTGGACACCCCGGCGTCGGCGGTGCGGCTGCTGGCCGCGCTGGCTGACGCCGGCTATCGGCTCGGCGGCCTCGATCCGTCCACTGTGGATGGCGACGCGCTGGTGCACCGGCTGATCGCGGCCGGCGGTCACGACGTCGAATGGCTGACCGAGGACCAGATGGCGCAGGCCGAGATCCGGGTGCCCGCCGCGCGCTACCGGCAGTGGTTCGACACGCTGCCGGGCTCGCTGCGTGAACGGATGGCCGAACACTGGGGTGCGCCCCCCGGCGAACTGTACGTAGCCAAGAACGAGGTAGCCGATGACGAGATGTATGTGGCCGCGCTGCGGTTCGGCAACGTGGTGCTGATGATCCAGCCGCCACGCGGGTTCGGCGAGAACCCGATCGCCATCTATCACGACCCGGACCTGCCGCCCAGCCACCAGTATCTGGCCGCCTATCACTGGCTGGCCGAGGATTTCGGCGCGGACGCGGTGATTCATCTCGGCAAGCACGGCACGCTGGAATGGTTGCCCGGCAAGGGACTCGGCCTGTCCGACGAATGCGCACCGGACGCGGTGCTGGGCGACCTGCCGCTGGTGTATCCGTTCATCGTCAACGACCCTGGCGAGGGCACCCAGGCCAAGCGGCGCGGCCACGCCGTCGTGGTGGACCATCTGATCCCGCCGATGGCCCGTGCCGACACCTACGGCGACCTGGCCAAACTCGAACAACTTCTGGACGAGTACGCCACCGTCGCCGCGCTGGACCCGGACAAGCTGCCCACGGTCCGCGCCCAGGTCTGGGAGCTGGTCACCGCCGCGCAGCTGCACCACGACCTGCACGCCGAGAGCCAGCCGGCCGCCGACGAGTTCGACGATTTCGTGCTGCACCTGGACGGCTACCTGTGCGAGATCAAGGACGTGCAGATCCGCGACGGCCTGCACATCCTCGGCCGCGCTCCCGAGGGCGAGGAACTGGTCAACGACGTGCTCGCCGTGCTGCGCGCCCGCCAGGTCTTCGGCGGCACGGTCGGCGCCCTGCCCGGCCTGCGCGCCGCCCTGGCAGTCCACTTCGGACTAGACGAGCAGGAGCTGCTGGCCTCGCCGGGCGAGTCGGTGCGAGCGCCACAAGCCCTGGCCGACCTCACCACTGAGCCGGTGCGGACCGGCTCAGACGTGGTCGACGTGCTGGAATCCCTGGCCCGCCGGCTGGTCCTCGGCGTGGCCGAGCTGGACTGGGACCCGGATCGGGCGCCGGCGGTGGTCGCGGACGTGCTGGGTCAGGACGTGCCCGATGTCGCGGCGGTGGTGCGGTTCGGCTGCGTCGAGGTGGTTCCCCGGCTGGCCCGCACCACCGACGAGATCAAGCACGTGCTGCACGCCCTGGCCGGTGGGTTCGTGCCGCCGGGCCCGTCCGGTTCGCCGACCCGTGGGCTGGTGTCGGTGCTGCCGACCGGCCGCAACTTCTACTCGGTCGATCCCAAGGCGATCCCGTCCCGCAACGCGTTCGACGTGGGCGCCGCACTGGCTGACTCGCTGCTGGCCCGGCACCGAGCCGACACCGGCGAGTGGCCGCGCAGCGTCGGGCTGACCGTGTGGGGTACCTCGGCCATGCGCACCCAGGGCGACGACATCGCGGAACTGTTGTGGCTGCTGGGTTGCCGGCCGACCTGGGACGCCGCGTCCCGCCGGGTCACCGGCTTCGAGGTGGTGCCGCTGGCCGACCTCGGCCGGCCGCGGATCGACGTGGTGGTGCGGATTTCCGGCTTCTTCCGGGACGCTTTCCCGCATGTGGTGGCGCTGCTGGACGACGCGGTGCGGGCCGTCGCCGGGTTGGCCGAGCCGGACGAGGACAACTACGTCGCCGCGCACGTGCGGGCCGATCTGGCCGAACACGGCGATGACCGCCGCGCCACGACCCGGGTGTTCGGTTCCAAGCCCGGCGCCTACGGGGCGGGCCTGCTGCCGCTCATCGACGCCCGGAACTGGCGTGACGACGCCGATCTCGCCGAGGTCTACGCCACCTGGGGCGGCTACGCGTACGGGCGTGGCCTGGACGGCCGGGCCGCCCGCGCCGATATGGAGACCGCGTTCCGGCGCATCCAGGTGGCCGCGAAGAACGTGGACACCCGCGAGCACGACATCGCCGACTCGGACGACTACTTCCAGTACCACGGCGGCATGGTCGCCATGGTGCGCACGCTGACCGGTGCGAACCCGGCCGCCTACGTGGGCGATTCGGCGGTGCCGCACGCGGTGCGCACCCGCACACTGGGCGAGGAGACCCGCCGAGTTTTCCGGTCCAGGGTAGTGAATCCCAAATGGATCGCGGCGATGCGCCGGCACGGCTACAAGGGCGCGTTCGAGTTGGCCGCGACGGTGGACTACCTGTTCGGCTTCGACGCCACGGCCGGCGTGGTGGACGACTGGATGTACGCGAAGCTGGCAGAGTCCTATGTGTTCGACGGCGAGGTCCAGCAGTTCATCCGGCAGTCCAATCCGTGGGCGCTGCGCGGCATCACCGAACGGCTGCTGGAAGCCGCCGACCGCGGCCTGTGGGCCAAGCCCGACCAGGACACCCTCGACCAGCTCCGCGCCGTCTACCTGGAACTGGAAGGCGACCTGGAGGACTGACAACACGACACCCGGGACCGCCGTCGTGGCGGTCCCGGCGAGCGCGGCCCCATTCGCTTTTCCAGCGCATTGAGCATCGTCCTTCGGTTATTGACACTGATCCCGGGCGCCGCACTTTTGTCGCCTATTTAATGACGCGATCCCGGGCATGTTCATGCCTTCACCGCCGGCGATACAATTCGGATCAGCCGAAACAATATCCGGCGCGCTCGACAGGCGTGCGCAAATGAGAGAGGAGAGCCGATGGACGACCCGATCGACTCGCCGACTCAGCTACCCCGGCGCGACGCGCTGGTCGTGGCCCGGCGCGGCGCGCTGCTGGGCATCGCCGCCGTCGGCGGGATCAGCGCGGTGAACGTCGGCGCCTTCGCCTGGGCCGGCGGCTGGTTCACCCCGGACCGCCTCACCCCGGCGCGATTCGTGGACGGTTTCGAGCAGGTGTACGGCACGCACCAGGGTTTTCGTCGCAACCATGCCAAGGGCGTCAGCGCCACCGGCGTGTTCACCAGCAACGGTGCGGGAGCCGCGCTGTCGACCGCGGCCGTTTTCCAGCCAGGCACGACATCAGTCACCGCGCGGTTCTCGATCGCCGGTGGCCTGCCCACGGTGGCCGACGCCAATGCCAGCATCCGCGGCCTGGGCGTGCTGTTCCACCTGGCCAATGGTGAACAGTGGCGTACCGCGATGGTGAACCTGCCGGTGTTCCTGGACAGCGTGCCGCAGGGCTTCTACGACCGGATGCTGGCGACCAGGCCGCTGCCCGGCACCGGCGCACCCGACCCGGCGAAGCTGACGGCGTTCCTGGCCAAATACCCGGAAACCGCGCGGGCCATGGCCTTGGCCAAGAAGAGCCCACCGTCGACCGGCCTGTACAACAGCCCCTACCGCGGCCTGAATGCCTTCCACTTCACCAACTCAGCGGGCGTCACCGTGCCGGTTCGCTGGATGGTGGCCCCCGAGGAGCCGTTCCAGCCCGCGCCCGGCACGACACATCCGCCCGGCAAGGACTACCTGTTCGACGCCCTGATCGACAAGGTGGCACGGGGGCCGGTGAGCTGGCGGTTCCTGGTCACGATCGGCCAGCCCGGCGACCCGACCAACGACGCCACCAAACCGTGGCCGGCCAGCCGACGGCAGGTCGAGGTGGGCACGCTCACCATCGACTCGGTGGACACCGAGGCGCCGGGCAACGCCCGGGACGTCAACTTCGACCCGCTCGTGCTGCCGGCGGGCATCTCCCCGTCGGACGACCCGCTGCTCGCCGCGCGGTCGGCCGTGTACGCGCAGTCCTACCAGCGCAGGGCGGGCGAACCCCACCAGCCCAGCGAGGTCGACGTGGCGAAGGTGGAACATGAGCGGTGAGCCGACACCGACGCGGCCCCTACGGTTCACCGTCGTTGCCCGGATATTGCACTGGACGATGGCGGTCATGGTGCTCGCCATGCTGTTCATCGGGGTGTTCATGGTGACCTCGACCACGGAATTCCATTTCCTGGTCGCCATTCACGAACCGCTGGGCATCGCGATCTTCGTCTTCGTGCTGGCCCGAATCGGCTGGCGGCTGACCCACACGCCGCCACCGTTCCCGCCGGGAATGCGCCGATGGGACCGCGTGGCGGCGAAGTGGTCCGAGCGGCTGCTCTACGCGCTGCTGCTGTGCCAGCCGCTGATCGGCTGGGCCATGGTGTCCGCGTCCGGCCAACCGATAGTCCTTTTTGGATCTATGCGCCTGCCGGCCATCGCCCCGAACGACATCACCCTGTTCGCCAACCTGCTGCGCGCGCACATCGCGGCGGCCTACCTGCTGTATCTGACGTTCGCCGCACACCTCGCCGGCGTGCTGCTGCACACGATCGTGGTCAAACACCGGATGCTCGACCGGATGGCCTTCTGGCGCGCGCCGCGACTCACCCAGGTGCCGACGGAGCCGCGACCGGTGTCCCAGCGGTCCTGACCGGCGATCCGATCCAGCTGTGCAGTGGCGGAGCAGCCGGATCAGCGCAATCGGAGTAATCCGCTCGCGTCCCGGTCGACTGGCGCTAACCTGGCTCAGTGAGTCCCACTGACGCCGTGACCACCGAGGTGGAGCGGAGCCCGGGTCGCATCCGGTTCCCCCGGATCAGCCCACGGGCGTACGAGCATCCCGCCGACCGTGGCGCGCTGGGCACGCTTCGCCAGGTTCCCGGCTTCCCGGAGGTGCTTCGGGCGGTGTCCGGGGCATTCGGCGAGCGCAGCGAGCGGCTGATGTACCTGGGTTCTTCGATCCGGGTCGGCCCCAAGCAGTACCCGGCTCTGCACGACATCCGCCAGGAGTGCGCGGAAATCCTCGATCTCGACCCGGCGCCGCAGATGTTCGTGGCTCGCGACCCGGTGCCCAATGCGATGACCATCGGACTGGACGCGCCGTTCATCGTGCTGACCACCAGCTTGGTGGAAATGCTGGACACCGAGGCGCTGCGGTTCGTGATCGGCCACGAGACCGGCCATGCGCTGTCCGGCCACGCCCTGTACCGGACGATGCTGCTGCGGATGCTGGGAATGGTCCAGGGCATGTCCTGGACGGCAATCGGCTACTGGGGCATGCGGGCGATCATCTTCGCGTTGCTCGAATGGTTCCGGAAGGCCGAACTGTCCGCCGATCGGGCCGGCCTGCTCTGCGGGCAGGACGCGACCGTCGCCCTGCGCGCGCACGTGCTGCTCGCCGGCGCGATCAGCCCGTCCGATGTGGACACGGCTGAATTTCTCAAGCAGGCCAGCGACTACGAGCGGGCCGGCGATGTGCGGGACAGCGTGCTCAAGCTGACCAGGGTGATGAAGCTGCAACACCCGCTGTCCGTGGTCCGGGCCGCCGAGTTGCAGAAATGGGCCGCATCCGAGGAATATCGGGCGGTACTCGCCGGTGAGTACCCGCGTCGCGATGAGCAGCCGCAGTCGACCTGGCGGGACGACCTCGGCGCGGCGGCCAAGTCCTATCGGGACTCCTTCGCCGAGTCCACCGACCCGTTGGCCAAGGTGCTCAGCGAGGTCGGCGGCTCGCTGTCGGACGCGGCCGGGAAGGTCTGGCGGCGGTTCAACCCCGGCGGCGACTCGGCGGCGAACGGTGAGCCCGGAGCAGGCGGGGAGCCGGACGCTTGACCGCGGCACGACTGCGCCGCGCCTGGGCGGCCGACCTGACCACGGCACAGCTGTACGAGCTGCTGCGACTGCGGATGGAAGTGTTCGGCGTCGAGCAGAAGTGCGCCTACCAGGATCTCGACGGCCGCGATCTGGAGTCGGACACCCGACATTTCTGGATCACCGACGGCGCCGGCGAGATGGTCGCCTACCTGCGGCTGCTCGCCGAGCCGGGCGGCGAGTTCCTGATCGGCCGGGTGGTCACCGCCAAGACGGCGCGGCGGCAGGGCCTGGCCCGTCGGCTGCTGGTGGCCGCACTCGCCGACATCCGTGACGCGCCGTGCGTGCTCAACGCGCAGGTCTACGCGACCCCGCTGTACGAATCGGTCGGCTTCGTGGTGTCCGGCGCGCGATTCCTGGAGGACGGCATTCCGCATCTGCCGATGCGCCGCGCCGGCCGGTGATCTCCGGGATCAGCCGATCGTGGTCACCCGGAACATCTCGGTGCGCTCGATCGCCCGGTCCCGCAGACCCGCCAGCGCGACCCGAGTCGGATCCCGCAGGTAGTCGTCGATCGCCCGCTCAGCGGCGAACTCGATGACCTGAACCTCGTGCGGCTGGTCCCCGGTCTCCAGCGAGCGCACCCGGCTGAGCACCCGACCGGCGTGCGCCGGCAGCAGGCACAGCACCTGATCCTCGTAGTCGGCCAACACCGTCTCCTGCCCGGCCCTGGCCCACAACTGCACGCACAGCGTGACATGGCTCATCGGGCATCCGGGGGCGCGGTGCGGGTGATGATGTCGATCGCTCGGTCCAGATCGGACTCGGTCAGGTCGGCCCGCGCGGTCAACCGCAGCCGGGACACCTTGTCGGGCACCGACGGCGGCCGAAAACAGCCGACCAGGACCCCCTCGTCGCGGCACGCCGCCGCCCAGCCCGCCGCAGCGTCCGGCGAGGGCGCCCGCACCGACACGACGGCCGCGCTCGGGACGCTGGCGGCGAAGCCGAGATCGGTGAGCCGGCCGGCGAGCGTGCTGGCGTTGCCGCGCACCCGCTCCGGGCGGTCCGGCTCGTCGCGCAGGATGCGCAGCGCGGCCAACGCGGCGCCGGCGCTGGCCGGGGCCAGGCCGGTGTCGAAGATGAACGAGCGGGCGTTGTCGACCAGGTGCTGGATCACCCGGCGTGGCCCGACGACCGCGCCGCCCTGCGCGCCCAGTGACTTGGACAGGGTGACAGTGGTCACGATGTCCGCCGCGCCGGCGAGGCCGGCCAGTGCCAGTGCGCCCCGGCCGCCGTCGCCGACCACGCCGAGCCCGTGCGCGTCGTCCACCACCAGTGCGGCGCCGTGCTCGCGGCTGACGGCGGCGAGGTCGGCCAGCGGGGCGAGGTCGCCGTCGACCGAGAACACCGAATCGGTGACGACCAGCGCCCGCGCCTTGTCCCGGCTGGCCAGGGCCCGGCCGAACGCGGCGACATCGGTGTGCGGTACCACCGCGACCTGGGCCTTGGCCAGCCGGCAGCCGTCGATCAGCGAGGCATGGATGCACTGGTCGGCGACGATGGCCGCGTCTCGGCCGGACAGCGCCGTCACCGCGGCCAGGTTCGCCGCGTAGCCGGAGGCGAACACCAGCGCGGCCTGGGCGCCCATGAACCGGGCCAGCTCGTGCTCCAACTCGGTGTGCAGCTCGGTCGAGCCGGTGACCAGCCGGGAGCCGGTCGAGCCGGCGCCCCAGCGCAGCGCCGCCGCGGCGGCCGCGCCGGTGACTCGCTTGTCCCTGGTCAGGCCCAGGTAGTCGTTGCCGGCGAGATCCAGGTCGGTTCCACCGGCGGCGCGCGGCCGCAACTGGCGGCGCAGCCCAGCCCGGTGTCGCTCGTCAGCGTGCGCGTCGAGCCAGTCGAACACGTGCGCCGGACCGGCCTCCGCCGCGACATCCTCCACCACAGGGGTCACCACGGCCGTCAGTCTGACATCTCGACGCCGCCGACCCGGTGTCGGCTTGGTGCGCACGCTGCTGGGATGCGACGATGCTCGCGACCAGAAAGCGAAGGTGCGCGAGGAAGCCGGTGTGAATCCGGCGCGGTCCCGCCACTGTGACCGGGAAGTGGGCCTCCACCCTGCGAACGGGTGCGCCACCGGGGCGAACGCCCTGGGAAGGCCGGAGGTGCCGTGACGATCCGGGAGCCAGGACACTCCGCCGTCGCTCGGGTGCGGTTCGCCGCGCCCACCAGCCTTGATTCGGGCGCGGACCCGAGGAGGGACCAGGGATGACATTCCCGTTCTCCGCCGTCGTCGGGCACGACGACCTGCGGTTGGGTCTGCTGCTCAATGCCGTCCATCCGGCCATCGGCGGGGTGTTGGTGCGCGGCGAGAAAGGCACCGCGAAGTCGACCGTGGTGCGCGCCCTGGCCACGCTGCTGCCCGAACTCGACATGGTGGCTGGTTGCCGGTTCGGCTGCGATCCGGTGGCGGCGGACCCGAACTGCCCGGACGGTCCGCACGACGGCGGCGGATCGGACCGGCGCCGGGCGCGGCTGGTGGAGCTGCCGGTCGGCGCGACCGAGGACCGGCTGATCGGCTCGCTGGACCTGGAGAAGGCGCTGTCCGAGGGCGTGCAGGCGTACCAACCGGGCCTGCTGGCCGCCGCGCACCGCGGTGTGTTGTACGTGGACGAGGTCAACCTGCTGCATGATCACCTGGTCGACCTGCTGCTGGACGCCGCCGCGATGGGCCGCGCCCACGTCGAGCGGGACGGGGTGTCCGTCGCGCACGCCGCGTCGTTCCTGCTGGTCGGCACCATGAACCCGGAAGAGGGCGAGCTTCGGCCGCAGCTGCTGGACCGGTTCGGGCTGACCGTGCAGGTCGTCGCCGATCGGGACGTGACGGCGCGCGCCGAGGTGATCCGCCGCCGGCTGGCGTTCGAAACCGACCCGGCCGGGTTCGCCGCCCGCTGGGCCGCCGAGGACCAGGCGTTGGCCGGCCGCATCGCCGCCGCCCGCGCCGCGTTGCCGTCGGTCTCGTTGCCAGACAAGGAGTTGCGGCGGATCGCGGCGGTGTGCGCGGCGTTCGACGTGGACGGGATGCGCGCTGATCTGGTGGTCGCCCGGACCGCGCTGGCGCACGCCGCCTGGCGGGGCGCGGCCGAGGTCGGCGAGGACGACGTGGCGGTCGCCGCGCGGCTGGCGCTGCCGCACCGCCGTCGGCGCGACCCGTTCGACGAGCCGGGCATGGACGACGAGCAGCTCGCCGAGGCCCTGCGTGCCGCCGCCGAGCAGACCGCCGAATCCAACAGCGACTCGGACGGCGAGGTGGCGGACGGTGACTCGGCCGACGGCGACCCCAACGGCGACGACGACCCACCCGACCCGCCGTCTCCCGGTGGCGGCCAACCGGGAGCCGACGAACCGTCGCCCGCCGATCAGTCCGATCACGCCGACCAGTCGGACTCGTCGGCCGGCGCCGGTGGGCGGCCGCAGTCTCCCGTGCCGAATCCGGAGCCGGCGTTCCGGGCCCGGCTGTTGCAGGTGCCCGGCGTCGGCGAGGGCGCGCCGGGCCGTCGGTCACGATCCCGGGCCGCGGCCGGTCGAGTGGTGCGTCCATCCACTGTGGACGGAACTGGCCTGCATCTGATGGGCACCGTCGCCGCCGCCGCGCCGCACCAGCGGGCGCGCGGGCGGATCGGTCCCGGGCTGCGGCTGCGGTCGGACGACCTGCGCCGCGCGGTCCGTGAGGGTCGGGAAGGGAACCTGGTGCTGTTCGTGGTCGACGCGTCCGGATCGATGGCGGCGCGGGCGCGGATGTCGGCGGTGACCGGCGCCGTGCTGTCCCTGCTCCGTGACGCCTACCAGCGCCGGGACAAGGTCGGCGTGATCACCTTCCGGGGTTCGTCGGCCGAGGTCGCGTTGCCGCCCACGTCCTCTGTGGACGCCGCGGCCAGCCGGTTGCGGCGGCTGCGCACCGGAGGGCGCACCCCGTTGGCCGACGGCCTGCTGCGGGCGCGGCGGGTGCTGGCGGCTGAGCGGTTGCGTGATCCGCGTCGCCGGCCGCTGTTGGTGCTGCTCACCGACGGCCGGGCCACCGCGGCCGTCACCAACACCGCCGCCGCCAACGCCGCGAGCGCGGGCCGCGACCCGGTGGCCGACGCGCTGCGGGCCGCCGGTTTGCTCGCCCGGGACGGGATCGCGACGGTGACCGTGGACTGCGAGGCCGGCCCGGTGCGACTCGGCCTGTCCGCACGGCTGGCGCAGGTGCTCGGCGGCCCGTGCCTGACCCTGCGCCAACTGTCGGCCGATGACGTCGCCGGGATCGTCCGTTCCGTGTCCGCCGCTCGCGGCCACTACCGCGCCGCCGATCGCGCCGCTTAGGAGTCGTTGTGCCGCAAGGAAAGCCAGCGGTCGTCCCGACGGACGGCCTGACCACCCGGCAGCGCCGCGACCGGCCGCTGCTGATCGTGCACACCGGGGAGATGAAGGGGAAGTCGACCGCGGCGTTCGGGCTCGCGTTGCGCGGGTGGAACCAGGGTTGGCCGATCGGCGTGTTTCAGTTCGTGAAGAGCGCCAAATGGCGGGTCGGCGAGGAGGCCGCGTTCCGGGCGCTGCACGAGGTGCACGAGCGGACCGGCCAGGGCGGGCCGGTCGAGTGGCACAAGATGGGCGAGGGCTGGTCGTGGACGCGGAAGCAGGGCAGCGAGGAGGATCACGCCGCGGCTGCGGCGGAGGGCTGGCGGGAGATCGCGCGTCGGATCGCCGAGCAGCGGCACACCCTGTACGTGCTGGACGAGTTCAGCTATCCGCTGCACTGGGGCTGGGTGGACGTCGATGAGGTGGTCGCGACCCTGCGCGACCGGCCCGGCCGGCAGCACGTGGTGATCACCGGCCGCAACGCCCCGGCCGCCCTGCTCGACGCGGCCGATCTGGTGCTGGAGACGACCAAGATCAAACACCCGATGGACACCGGCCAAAAAGGCCAACGGGGCATCGAATGGTGACCCCGAACCCGCCTCAGGACGGCGCCGACCCGCATCAGAGCAGCCCCCACCCTCCCGGGGGCGGCCCCATGGCCAGTCTATCGGGGCGGGGTGTTGTGGCGAAGGGGGAAACCGGCCCCTGTGGACAGACCGATGGCCTGGGGACAACTCGGACCGGTTCGAGTGGACAGTGTGATAGTGGTGGCAGCCCCGGCGTTCGGGTGCCCCGGCTGGTGATCGCCGCGCCGGCGTCGGGCAGCGGCAAGACGACCGTGACGACCGGGTTGATCGCCGCGCTGCGTCGGCGCGGCCGGCGGGTGGCCCCGTTCAAGGTCGGTCCGGATTACATCGATCCCGGCTACCACCGGCTCGCCGCCGACCGCCCCGGACGCAATCTCGATCCGGTGCTGGTCGGCGAACAGCGCATCTGCCCGCTGTTCGCGCACGGCGCGGCCGGCGCCGACATCGCGGTGATCGAGGGCGTGATGGGCCTGTTCGACGGCCGGACCGGCGCGGCCGGCTTCGGCTCGACCGCGCACGTCGCGACCCTCCTCGACGCCCCGGTCCTGCTGGTCGTGGACGCCCGCGGCCAGGGCCGCAGCCTTGCCGCGCTGCTGCACGGTTTCCGCGGCTACGACCCGGCCGTGCGGATCGCCGGGGTGCTGCTCAACCAGGTCGGCTCGATCCGCCACGAACAGGTGCTGCGCGACGCCTGCGCCGAGATCGGCCTGCCGGTGTTCGGCGCTCTCGGCCGGACCGACACCGTGCACCTGCCGTCCCGACACCTCGGCCTGGTGCCGGCCGCCGAGCACGGTGGCCCGGCCCGGCAGGCGGTTGCGGCGATGGCCGCGCTCGTCACCCGATCGGTTGATCTTGACGAGGTGCAGCGGCTGGCTGACACCGCGCCAGCGCTGGCCACCCGGCCCTGGGACCCGGCAGCCGAGATCGGCGGCGCCCGACAGGACGGCGCCCGAAAGGACACAGTGGACGGTCCGGTGCTGGCGGTCGCCGGCGGCGCCGCGTTCACCTTCGGTTACCAGGAACAGGCCGAGCTGTTCGCGGCGGCCGGCGCCCGAGTCGAGCTGGTCGACCCGCTGCGCGACGAGTCCTTGCCGGACGGCACGGCCGCAGTGGTGCTGCCGGGCGGTTTTCCCGAGCAGCACGCGGCTGACCTGTCGGCGAACACGGCGCTGCGGGACACGGTGGCCACCTTCGCCCGATCGGGTGGCGTCGTGCACGCCGAATGCGGCGGCCTGCTCTATCTCGTTCGGGAACTCGACGGCCATCCGATGGCCGGCGTTCTCGACGCCACCGCGGCGATGCGCCCGACCCTGACTCTCGGCTACCGGGACGCGGTCGCCGCCGGGGACTCGGTGCCCCATCGTGCCGGCGAGCGGATCACCGGCCACGAATTCCATCGCACCCAGGTCATGCCCGGCGCCGGCGACCACCCGGCGTGGCATTGGCGTGATTCGGCTGGCGAGCACGTCACCGAGGGGTTCAGCGTCGGCCGGGTGCACGCCTCCTACCTGCACACCCATGCCGCCGCCCACCCGGAGACGATCAGTCGGCTGGTGACGGCGGCCGGCGCCGTGCTGAGCGGAGGTGCGCGATGACCGCCGGGAATGTGATGGCTGCCGGAAACGCGGTGACCGCTAAGAATGCGACGGCAGCTGGGAATGCGATGAGCGGCGTGCCAAGGCTGGTCGGCGTCGGCGTCGGTCCGGGCGACCCGGAACTGCTGACCCTGGCCGGGTTGCGCGAGTTGCGCACCGCCGGCCGGGTGTTCGTGCCGGTGCTGGCGGCGGACGACGAAGGTCGGGCCGAAGCCGTGGTCCGCGCCCATCTGCCCGCCGACGCCCCCATCGAGCGACTGGTGTTCGCGCTGTCCGATCCGGTCGACGGTCCGCAGGGCCGGCGTCGGCGGCACTGGGACGAGGCCGCCGACATCGTGGCCCGGCACCTGCGCGAGCACGGTGACACGGCCGCCTTCGCCACCCTCGGCGATCCGGCCGTCTACTCGACTTTCGGCTACCTCGCCGACACGGTGCGCGGACTGCTGCCCGGCGTCCGTGTCGACACCGTGCCGGGCATCACCGCGATGCAGGCGGCCGCCAGCGCCGCCCGGATCGCCTTGGTCGAGGGCGCCGAGCCGCTGACCCTGCTGCCGGTGACTCGGGAGGTGACCGCCGTGCGCGCCGCGCTCGACCGAGGCGGTACGGTCGTCGCTTACAAGGGCGGTCGCCGGCTGCGGGACCTGCGGGATGTGATCGCGCGAGCCGGCGCACTCGATCGCGCGGTCTACGCCGAACACCTCGGCACCGCCGACGTGCGAGTGCTGCCGCTGTCCGAAGTGGACGTCGATGTCGCTCCGGGCGCACCGGCCGGCGCGCCCTATCTGTCCACTGTGGTCGTGCTCCCACCGCGCGGGGAGAGAGGGGAACAGCTGTGACCGGGCGAGTCTCCTTCGTCGGGGCCGGGCCAGGCGCCGCCGACCTGATCACCCTCCGCGGCGCCAAGCGCATCGCCGAGGCCGACATCGTGGTGTGGGCGGCGAGCCTGGTGGATCCGGAGTGCGTGCGCGAGCACGCCCGCGCCGACGCCGAGCTGGTCGATTCCTCGCTGATCACCCACGAGGACGTGCTGGCGATCTACCGTCGGGCCGCGAGCGACGGGCTCATGGTGGCCCGGGTGCATTCCGGCGATCCGGCGCTGTGGGGCGCGGTGCAGGAGCAGTACGACAGCGCCCGGAAGATCGGGCTGGACGTCGAGATCGTGCCGGGCGTTTCGGCGTTCTCGGCCGCCGCCGCGGTCGCCGGCCGCGAGCTGACCGTGCCCGAGGTCGCCCAGTCGGTGATCCTCACCCGGTTGGAGGGCGGCAAGACGCCGATGCCCGACGGCGAGCACATCCGCGACTTCGCCCGGCATGGCACCACCATGGCGATCTTCCTGTCCGCCGCCCGCAGTGGGCAGCTGGTCGAGGAACTGCGGGCCGGCGGTTATCCCGACGACACTCCGGTGCTGATCGCCTACAAGGTGACCTGGCCGGACGAACTCGTGCTGTCCACCACCATCGGTGAACTGGAAGAGACGGTCAAGCAGCACAAGCTGTGGCGGCACACGCTGTTCCTGGTCGGACAGTCGCTCAATGCCGGTGGCACCCGGTCGCATCTGTACAACGCCGGCCACTTCCACACCTATCGCAAGCCCGACCCGGCGGCCCGGCGGGCGCTGCGCGCACGCGGTGCGGCCGACACCGCCCCGGCCGACGGCGCCGAGCCCGCCGACACCGGCGCGTCCACCCGATCGAGTGGATGGTCGCTGCACACCAGCCGAAGCGGCTGGGTGGCCGCCAAGATCGTCGGTTCGGAGTGGACCGCGACCCGTCGGTCGCTGCGCGCCGTCAGCGGCGATGCGGAAACGTCAACCACAGGGACCGAAGACTCGACCGAGGACGGAACGAGCCAGGGCGGCACCAATGCCGCCTGGTCGGCGGTTCGCGGCTGGCAGGAGACCGCCCGTTCCACCAGCCGCTCAGGCGCGCGGCCGCGTTCGGGTGAGCGGCGCACCAGCAAATCGGCCAGCAAATCGGTGCAGGCGGACCACCCGACGCTGGAACTGCACGACGAAACCCCGCCGGTCGGCAAACCCGAGCCGGCCATCGAGGCTGAGACTCCGGTCACCCCGCCGGGAACTCCGCCACCGGCGCTCGCGAAGCCCGCGGCCGCCGAGTCGGCGGACGCCAAGCCCCAGCCACCCAAGCCGCAGGCCCAACCGCCGCAGGCCGGCAAGTCCGCTGCCGCGAAGTCCGGCGCCGCCCGGAGCACCGGCCAGCGGTCCACGAAGGCCAGGTCCAGCACGGCCAAAGGCGCCGGCAAATCGGGCACGGCCAAGGGCGGAGCGCGCAAGTCGACCGGTGGACGGAAGCCGGCCGGCGGATCGCGCGCCCGCGGCGACGAACCGAACGAGCGGTGACTGACCGGCGACACCAGCCGCCCGAGGGCGGTACCGGCGAACTGCGCGAACCGGACCTGCCGCGCACGGCCAAGGTGGCGCGGAAGGCGCTGCGCACCGGCTTCACCACCGGCGCCTGTTCGGCGGCGGCGGCGAAAGCGGCAGCGTTGGCGCTGCACGACGGCACCGCGCCGGACTCGGTGGACATCCCGTTCCCGTCCGGCGAGCGCCACCGGTTCGCGGTGCACGACTGCCGGATCGGGTCGGACTTCGCTACCGCCGTGGTGATCAAGGACGCCGGCGACGACCCGGACGTCACCCACGGCGCGCACCTGACCGTCACCGTGCGCTGGCGGTCCGACCCGTCCGACCCGTCCAATCCGGACACTCGCGGCATTGAATTCCATGCCGGTGAGGGAGTTGGCACGGTGACCCAACCCGGACTCGGCCTGACCGTTGGCGGTCCGGCGATCAATCCGGTGCCCCGGCAGATGATCAGTGCGGCGGTGCGCGAAGTGGTGGGGGAGCGCGCGCTGGACGTGACGATCAGTGTGCCCGGCGGCGAGAAGATGGCCTACAAGACCACCAATCGGAGACTCGGCATCATCGGCGGGATCTCGATCCTGGGCACCACCGGCATCGTCCGGCCGTTCTCCACGGCGTCCTGGCGGGCCAGCGTCGAGCAGGCGGTCGCGGTGCTCGCCGCGCAGGGCGGGCGCACGGTGGTGCTGGCGACCGGCGGCCGCACCGAGCGGGCCGCGATGCGGCTGCTCCCGGAGTTTCCGGAGGGCGCCTTTGTCGAGGTCGGTGACTTCACCGGCGCCGCGCTGCGCCGTTGTGTGGAGCACGGCATCGCCGACGTGGTGTTCGTCGGCATGGTCGGCAAGCTGACCAAGCTGGCCTCCGGCGTGCTGATGACGCACTACACAAGGTCCAAAGTGGACACGGAGTTGCTGGCCGAGATCACCACGGCGCACGGCGGGAGCGCCGACGATGTCGCCGACGTGACCAGTACCACCACGGCTCGGCGCGGCTACGAGGTCTGGGAGCGCGCCGGCCTGCTCCGCGCCTGCGGCGATGACCTGTGTTCGCGGGTCGGGTCGGTCCTCACCCGATTCACCGAACAGCACGGCCGTGCCCTGTCGGCCCGAGTCGCGATGGTCGACTTCACCGCCGAGCACATCGTGGCGGCCACCGAGGCGAGTTGGGTGGGGAGGGTGCGGTGACGATCACCGTGATCGGTGTGGACGGCGCCAGCCTGCCGGCCGGCGGCGCGCGGCTGCTGGACCAGGCCCAGTTGGTCGTCGGCGCTCGGCGGCATCTCGCCCGGCACGCCCCCGCCGCGGCCCGCACCATCGAACTCGGTCCACTGGAACCGGCGCTGACCGCGCTGAACGGCGAGCCGGACGACAGCGCGGCGGTGGTGCTGGCTTCCGGCGATCCGGGCTATTTCGGCATTGTTCGGGCGTTGCGCGCCGCCGGCCTGGACCTGACCGTGCTGCCGGCGCCGTCCAGCGTGCAGCGGCTGGCTGGCATGATCGGCCGGGCCTGGGACGACGTGACCGTGGTCAGCGCGCACGGGCGAGACCTGCGGCCGGCGCTGAACGTGTGCCGGGCGCGTCCGGCGGTCGCCGTGCTGACCGCTCCCGGGTCCGGGCCGGCCGACATCGCCGCCGGTCTGGACGGCTGGCGGCGCACCCTGATCGTCGCCGAGGACTTGGGCGGCCCGGAGGAACGATTGTCGACAATCCGATTGTCGACAACTGGCCGGTCAGGATTGTCGACAATCGGCGGGCCGGACAGGCCGGCCGGGTCCGTCGGCTCAGTCAGCTCAGTCGGCGGCACTGCGATCGGCGGCACTGCGATCGGCGGCACTGCGATCGACTCGGTCGAGGCGATGAGTCGGCCGTGGCGGGAACCGAACCTGGTGCTGTGTCTGGCCGATGAGCGCGCCGTGCCGGCGCGGGGTTGGCACGCCGGCGGCGAGCCGGTCCCGCCGCCGGGTGGCTGGGCCTTGCCGGAGCACGATTTCACCCATCGCGACGGCATGGTCAGCAAGGCGGAGGTGCGCGCGCTGGCGTTGGCCCGGCTCGCGCCTCGGCCCGGATCGCTGCTCTGGGACGTGGGCGCCGGTTCCGGCGCGGTGGGCGTGGAGTGCGCGCGGCTGGGCGCGGCGGTGATCGCGGTCGAACGGGACGCGGATCAGCGTGCCCGAATCGAGGCCAACGCGACCGCGCACGGGGTGGACGTGCGGCTGATCGCGGGCTCCGCGCCCGAGGCGCTTTCCGGCCTGCCGCAACCGGATTCGGTGTTCGTCGGTGGTGGCGGGCCGTTGGTGGTCGCGGCGTGCGCCGCGGTCGGCGCGTACCGGGTGGTGGTGGCGCTGGCCGCGCTGGACCGCTTCGCCGAGACCAGGGATGTGTTGCGGGAAAACGGTTATCGGGTGGACGGATGCCAGTTGTCCGCCTCCCGGCTGGCCGATCTGCCGAATGGAACGACCCGGTTGTCCGCGACCAACCCGGTCCTGTTGGTGTGGGGTGCACATGACTAGCCGGATTGGCCTGTTCGCGGTGACCGCCGCCGGCCGTCGAGCGGCCAGCGAGTTGGCCGACCAGCTCGGCCCCGACGCCGTGCTGGTCGACGGCCCGATCCAGCCGGCGTTGCGGCGGATGTGGCCCGAGCTCGACGCGGCGGTGTTCTTCCTGGCGACCGGCGCTACGGTGCGGCTGATCGCCCCGCTGTTGGCCGACAAGCACACCGATCCCGGCGTGGTGTGTGTGGACGAGGCGCGCCGGTTCGCGGTCGCGCTGGCCGGCGGTCATGGTGGCGGAGCGAACGCGCTGGCCGAGCGGGTCGCGGCGGCGCTCGGCTCGGTACCGGTGGTGACCACCGCGTCTGATGCCACCGGCAACACCCCGCTGGATGAACTGGTCGACCTGTTGGACGCGACTGTGGACGGCGACCTGGCCTCCTGTGGCGTGGCCGTCCTGGATGGATCGCCGGTTCGCCTGCTGAACCCGTTGCGATTTCCGTTGCCGGCGCTGCCATCCACCGTGGGGGAGCGGATCGAAAATCCACTGTGGACGATTCTGGTCGACGACCGGGCGCCGGACGCGGATCAACTGCGGGGCGCCGGCCGGGTGCTGCGGCTGATCCCGCGCACCCTCGTCGTCGGTCTCGGCTCGGCGCGCGGCGTGCCGGCTGAGGCCGTCACCCGCACGCTGGCCGAGCTGACCGCCAGTCACCGCTTGGACCCACGGGCGATCCGGGCGTTCGCCAGCATCGATCTCAAGGCGGATGAACAGGGTCTCCTCGACGCGATCACCGCCGGACTGGGCGCCGATGGATGGCGGCTGGATCAGCCGGAGCTGCGCTGCTATCCGGCCGACTCGTTGTCCATAGTGGAGGTTCCGAACCCCAGCGAGGTGGTGCGGGCCGAGGTCGGCACACCGAGTGTCGCGGAGGCGGCGGCGCTGCGCGCGGCCGGCGAGCTGGCCGACGGCGCACCGGTCGAGCTGGTCGCGCCGAAGATCAAGGGCGCCAACGTCACCGTGGCGGCCGCGCGCATCCGGCCGCGCGGGCGACTCGCGGTGGTCGGCCTCGGTCCCGGAGCCGCCGACCTGCGCAGCCCGCGTGCCGAGGCGGAACTGCGGCGCGCTTCCGTTGTCGTCGGTCTCGATTCCTATGTGGACCAGGTGCGGCACCTGTTGCGGCCGGGCACCGACATCAGGGAAAGCGGACTGGGCGCCGAGGAGGCGCGGGCGCGGGAAGCGGTCGAACTGGCCGGCTCCGGCCGGGCGGTCGCGCTGATCGGCTCCGGTGACGCGGGTGTGTACGCGATGGCCAGCCCGGCGCTGGAGCAGTGTGGCGCGCGCGGTGGCTCTGCCATTGAGGTGGTCGGTGTGCCCGGCATCACCGCCGCGCTGGCGGCGGCGGCCCTGCTCGGCGCGCCGCTGGGACACGACCACGCCATGATCAGCCTGTCTGACCTGCACACACCGTGGCCGGCGATCGAACGACGGATCAGGGCTGCCGCCGAGGGCGATTTCGTGGTGTGTTTCTACAACCCGCGTTCCCGGGAGCGGGACTGGCAGCTCGACGCGGCGCTGCGGCTGCTGCGCGAGCACCGGCCGGCCGGGACGCCGGTCGGCGCCGTGCGCCAGGCCAGCCGACCCGGCCAGCGGGTGTGGATCGAGCCGATCGGCGATTTCGACACGGCCGCCGTCGACATGTTCACCACGGTGATTGTCGGATCGTCGCAAAGTCGAATTGTCGACAATCGGATGATCACCCCGCGTGGCTACCAGTGGATGCCGGAGCCAGTCGACGCCCGTGACGAGGGCTGATCCCGAAAACTAGGGCGCGACCTGGGCGTGATACGCCTGGGTGAGACTGAAGACGTTGCCGGAGTCGTCGCGGAAAACCGCCTCGATTCCGTACGGCCGCTGCGCCGGCTCCTGCACGAACACCACGCCCCGCGCCGACAGTTGCTCATAGGCCTTCTGACAGTCCGGTGTGGACAGAACGCCGGGGCCGAGGGCGCCCTTGGCGACCAGCTCCCGGACCTGCTCGGTGGTCTCCGGATCATGGCCCATCGCGCAGTCGGCCAGAATCAGCTCTACTCCAGGCTGCTCCGTCGGCCCGACCGTGAGCCAGCGAAAACCCTGGCCGGCGCCTTCGAACTCGCCGCCCATCACGACGTCGTTGCGCAGCTCCAGGCCCAGCTTCTCGGTGTAGAACTCCTTGGCCCGGTCCTGGTCGAGCACCCAGACGGTGGTGTGGGACACGTGGTTGATCATGTCGTCCTCCCGGTTGGTGGATCGTGTGCGGCCGAGCCTATGAGTCGGACTCGGCCGCGCGCTTCTCCGAGATTGCGCTCCCCGGCGACCGCTGGCCCGGCTGCTCCGAGGGTTTGTTCGGTCGTGGCCGACCCCAGGCCATCAGAAAACAGCCCGGAATCGGCGGTGGGCCACCGCGGGCCACCTGCTGTCGCCGGTACTCGGTCGGCGGCACGCCCACCAACTCGGCGAATCGCGCGCTGAACGAACCCAGGCTGGCGAACCCGACCAGGTGACAGATCTCGGTCACCGTCAGGTTCGCCGATCGCAGCAGATCCTGGGCGCGTTCGACCCGGCGGCGGGTCAGGTAGGCGCTGGGCGTCTCGCCGTAGGCGGCGCGGAAGGTGCGGGCGAAGTGGTAGCGGGAGAACCCGGCCGCGCGGGCCATCGTGTCCAGGTCCAGCGGCCGCGCGAAATGCCGGTCGATCAGGTCGCGGGCACGTCGCAAGTGGAACACCGTGGGCACCGCCGGGCTGGTCACCTGCCCATTGTGGCCGCTGGCGGCCGTCCTTGTCGCCAGGTGAAAACCGTCCGGTTGACCGGCTGGAACGGCGGCGCGACGATCGAAGGGCAGTGGGAACCGTACGGCAGTGGGAATCGAAGGCAGTCGGGCAGGCCGAACAAGGCCCGTCCGGGCCGGACAAGGAGGTCAACGATGACCAAGGTGCTGATGCTGGCCGGAGACGCCGCCGAGGACCTGGAGTTCATGTATCCCTACCAGCGGCTGCTGGAAGAGGGCTACGAGGTGCACGTCGCCGCGCCGACCAAGAAGAAGCTGCAGTTCGTGGTACACGATTTCGTGGACGGTTTCGACACCTACACCGAGAAGCTTGGCCACACCTGGCCGGCCGACCTGGCATTCGCCGACGTCGACCCCAGCGAGTACGCGGCCGTGGTCGTCCCGGGTGGACGGGCGCCGGAGTACATCCGCAATGACCTGGACTGCCAACGCATCCTGCGGCACTTCATGACTGAGCAGAAGCCGGTCGCGCACCTGTGCCACGGCGCACTCGCGCTGGCGGCGGCGGGCGTGCTGGAGGGCCGGCGCACCGCCGCCTACCCCGCGTTGGAGCCCGATGTGCGGGCCGCGGGCGCGGAGTTCGTGGACGGCGCGGCGGTGGTGGACGGCGTGATGGTGTCGGCCCGCGCGTGGCCGGACCACCCGGCCTGGATGCGCGAGTTCATGTCGGTGCTGCGGGCGAAAGCACCGGCGGCGTAACAATCGAGCGGCCGACCCGGTGCATACTGTCGACGGCGGTGGTCAACCGTCTCCACTGGGAGCCGTCGAGTGCAGCAGAGTCCGTCCGAGGAACAACAGGTCCGTCTGCCCACCGGGCTGATCGGCTCGGTTCGCCGTGCCCTGCGGGTGCTGGAGGTCGTCGCGGAGGCCGGCGACGGTGTCACCGCCAAAGTGGTGGCCCGGCGCAGCGGATTCCCGCTGGCGACCACCTATCACCTGCTCAACACCCTGGTCCACGAGGGTTACCTGGTGCGGCTGAGCAAGGCGCGCGGCTATGGCCTGGGCTACAAGCTGGGCGGGCTGCACCGCCGGCTGTGCGCCGAGCTGGACGTGGTGCCGTCGGTCTACGACGTGCTGGACGGCGTGCACCACCGGGCCTGCGCGCCCGCGTACTACGCGGTGCTCCGGGACGGCGAGCTGGTGGTCGCGGAGATCGCCGACTCGCCCCGGTTTCCCCGGGTTCAGCCGCTGGACCTGGGTTTCCACGAGGCCGCGCACGCCACCTCGTTCGGCAAGGTGCTGCTCGCGGCGATGCCGCGGGCGGGCCTGCGCGAGTACCTCGGTGGTGCCGGGCTGGCCCGGCTGACTGGCGGCACCATCACCCGGCTGGCCGACCTGGAGGACGAACTTCGGCTGGTGCGCGACTGCGGTGTGGCGCAGGAGGTCGAGGAGTTCCGGCCGGACCTGGCGTGTCTGGCCGCGCCGGTGCGCAACGACGTCGGGGAGGTGGTCGGCGCCATGGCGATGTCCACTCCGCTCGCCGACTTCAGCCGGCGACGGGTCGTGCTGGAAGACCTGGTGCGGCAGGGCGCCGGCGAGTTGTCGAAACTGCTGACCAGCGTCGATCCGCGATGACCCCGGCGCCGCTGACGATCAGCGCCGACTGCACCGCGTGTGGCGCCTGCCTGCTGACCTGCCCGGAGCACGCGCTTCGTCCTGCGCCGCGCCGGCCGGTGGTGCTGGCGTCGGCGTGCACGGGATGCGGCGAGTGCGTGGAGATCTGTCCGACCGATGCGATAACTCTCGACGGCAGGGCAACCCTTGACCGCAGGGCGTTGGCAACTGCCATGGACTGGCAGCCGCGCACTACTGGCAATTGTCCATAGTGGACTATTTCGGGTATTGTCGGCCGGGTGGTGGACGAGCACGGCCACGGACTCGGGCAGAGTCACGGACCGGGCCATGATCGCGGACATGGCCACGGCCACGGACACGGTTATACCGGCGGCCGGAACTGGCGACACTTCCTTGCCCCGCACAGCCATGACGCGGCCGATCAGCTGGATGAGCGACTGACCAGCAGCCGGGTCGGCATGCGGGCGTTGTGGGGTTCGTTCGCGGTGTTGGTGGCGACCGCCGCGGTGCAGGCCGGCGTGGTGACGCTGACCGGTTCGGTCGCGCTGCTGTCCGACACCCTGCACAACGTGGCCGACGCGGGAACGGCGATTCCGCTGGCGGTCGCGTTCCGGCTGGGCCGGCGTTCGGCGAGTCGTCGGTTCACCTATGGCTATGGGCGTGCCGAGGACCTGGCTGGGCTGGTGGTCCTGTTGGTCATCGCCGGTTCGGCGGTGCTGGCGGTGGTGGAGTCGCTGCGTCGGCTGGCCCATCCGCAGGATGTTCGGCAACTGCCGGTGTTGGCCGGCGCTGCGGTGATCGGGTTCCTGGGCAACGAGATCGCGGCGCGCTGGCGGACCCGGGCCGGCCGGCGGATCGGCTCGGCCGCGCTGGTCGCCGATGGGGCGCACGCTCGGACGGACGGGTTCACCTCGCTGTCGGTGCTGGTCGCGGCCGGCGGCGCGGCGGTGGGCTGGCGATGGGTCGATCCGGTGGTCGGCGTGCTGGTGGCGGTGCTGGTCGGGTTGGTGTTGGTCAGCACCGCGCGCAGCGTGCTGGGGCGGCTGCTCGACGCGGCCGAGCCGGCGACCGTCGATCGGGCTCGGGCACTCGCCGCCGGCACGCCGGGTGTGCTGGGCGTCGAGGAGATGCGGTTGCGCTGGTCCGGGCACGGCCAGCTGGCTGAGATGACGGTCACTGTGGACCGGGCGGCGAGTCTGGTACGCGCGCACGAGATCGCGCACGAGGCCGAACACCGGCTGCTGCACGGCATTCCGCGGCTGATGCGCGCCCATGTGCACCCGCATCCGGCGCCGGCCGCCGATCGGGACGATCACGCGGGCGTGGCGCACCACACACGGACCGCCGAGGCGGTTTGACCCGCCCGGTGTTCGCACGTCAGGATCACGCGGTGACCGCATTCGCCGCGAACCGACACGTCCCCGCGCCAGGATATCCCGATCATGCCGGCCGGTGATCCCGTCTCGGCCAGTTCACCGGCAGTTGTGCACAGGCGACCTGGTTATCCACACCCCCCGGCAAACCCCATGATCCACACCGCGATTCCGACTAGACTGGCCTTGGGGCCGCCCCCGGGAGGGTGGGGGGCTGCCCACAGGCCGGTTCGCGGGTCGAGCCCAGGTTGTGCGGGCGGTCGATGGTCGGGGTCGGCGTGAATCGGGTCGCGCATCCGATCGAGGTCGAGTCGTACCGGATCCTGCGGTCCAGAGTGGACACTGCCGGGCTGTCGCCGTTGACGCGGGCCGTCGTGGAGCGGATCGTGCACACCACCGCCGATCCGACCTGGGTCGGCGATGTCCGCACCACCGAATCAGCACTGTCCGCCGGCCGGGCCGCCCTGCTCGCCGGCGCGCCGCTGGTCACCGACGTCAGCATGGTCGCCGCCGGGATCACCAGCCGGGACTGCGTGGTCGGCCTGCGCCTGCCGGGCGCCGCGGAACTCGCCGCCGAAGTCGCGGCGGAGCTGGCCGTCGGGGAACGGGCCAACGGCCTGACACGTTCGGCCGCCGGCATTCGGCTCGCCGCGCGACACCATCGCGACGGCGCGGTGTGGGTGATCGGCAACGCGCCCACCGCGCTCGCCGAACTGGTCCGGCTGACCCGCAGCGGCGAGGTT
>DASZLR010000037.1:0-11637 GCA_035552275.1 Pseudonocardiaceae bacterium
ATGCCTTGGTCTCCTCCGGGGTCTTGGCCGGCTCAGTCGCCGCGCCGGCCGCCGACTTGCGCGAGCGGGTCAGCGCGCCGAGCCCGAAGCCCAGCCCGAGGACGCCCACCACGAGGCCGGCGCCGCCGAGCCAGCGGGCCAAGCTGTCCGATCCGCTGGTGCTGGCCGGGGCGGCCGGCGTGGCGCTGGCGGTCGAGACGAAGTCCAGTTCGGGGGCGGGGCTGTCGGGGTCGGGGCCGCCGGGTGGGGTTGGCTGGTTCCAGGTGACGACCTTGCCGTTGCTATAGGTCTGCACGGCGGTGAAGATCAGTTTGTCGGTATTGGTGGGTAGGCCCTCGGTCCAGAACGAGAAGGTCTGGAAGTCGTTGGCGGGGATGCCGGCGCCGGGGTTGGCGGTCCAGACGATGGAGGACACCGCCTGGGTGACGGTGTCGCTGGCCATCTTCACCGGGGTCTTGAGGTTGACCTGGTTGACCGTCGCGGTCCAGCCGGGCAGCGTCGCGGGTGAGGCGTTGGACAGCGGGGTGTTCTGCGGGAAGTCCAGCTCGACCTTGGAGTAGCTGGCCGTGTCGTCCTCGTTGGGCACCCGCAGCACGAGTTGCGCGTCACCGCCGGCGGTGGGCTGGTCGGGGCTGACGATGGTGACGTGCGCCGACGCGATGCCGGTGCCGAGCAGGACGAGCAGGCCGGTGGCGCCGGCCGCCACGGTCGTTCGAATCAGGGTGCGACGAATCGCCATGATGGGTTCTCCGGGGTAGGGATGGGGGACCTACGGGCGGGCACGGGTCAACTGGAGTGACCGGCCGGGCACGCCCGTGCCGGTCACTCGCCGCAGAACTCCGGTGGCCCGCGCCGGGCGCGGCTGCGTCGCAGCAGTACCTCGCGCACCCGGTCGGTTGGCGCCGCGCCCGGGACTGGCGGCCGCGGAGGCGCGTACCGCACGGGTAGGGGCTTGAGTCGGCGCGGCAGCAGCATCGACCAGACGGCGGCGAGCACGAAGATCGCCGAGTCCGCCTTGGTGAGCACCACCGCCGCCAGCAGCACGGCCACGACGTGGCCGGCGAGCATCAGGGTCGGGTCCACCCGGCCGGCGGTCATCCCGGCGGACGTCGCCGCCGTGGTGAGCAGCAGGTGCATGCCGAGGTGCGAGCCGCCCAGCGTGACCAGCATGCCCAGCCGGCTGAGCCGCTTACCGGCCAGCGCGACGCCGACCGCCGCGACCACGAGGGTCAGCAGCACGGTCAGCCCGGTGTCCGGCAGTCCGCCACCGGCCACGGCGTGCGCGGAGACCGCGAGCCCGGCCGAGGTCACGGCCATGAGGACGCCGCGCAGCACGCGCAGTGTCCCCCTGGTGGCGGTGAGCGGAACGGTCACGGTGGAAGAGCCTAAGCCCGCGGATGTTCTGTCCGGGTCACAAGTTCATCCGACTGTGTGAATCCCACGGTACGGACAACTCACTGTGATAATGGCGGGTAAGTGCGTTGTAACGATCAGCCACCCGCCGGTGTCCGAAGTGCGCATTACCCCCGTGTCGGACCCTGTGCATAAAGTGGTGAATCGTGAAGGAAGCGGTGCTGCTCGATGCTGGGGTTGTCACGCGTTGCCGGCGTCGGGTGCACCTGGAGCACGATCCGACCATGGTCGACGCGCCGCAGGCGCCCCCCGACCCGGCCGCCGGCCAACGACAGTCTGACGCCGCCGAGCACCGGCTGCGAGTGCGCGGCACGCTGGCCGCCCTGCACGGGGCCGACTGGGTGGACGTCCCGGCCACGCCGGAGACCACCGCCGCCGAGGCCGAACAGGCCACCCTCGCCGCGATGCGCGCCGGTGCCAAATTCATCGGCAACGCCCGGCTGCCGATCGACCGCGCCGGGGGTCGACGGGGTCGGATCGACCTGCTGATCCGAGCCGACGGTCCGGCCGTCGTCGGGTCAGGGCAGTTCGGCTACCGGCCGGTGCTGGTGGTCCGGCACAAGATCACCGATCCGGGCAGCGGGGCCCGGACGTCCCCGCTGCTCTCGCCGTCACCGGGGCGGAGCCGGATCGATCAGACGCACAAGCCGCGATCGCAGCCACGCGACCAGCTTCGTCTCGCGCACCTCACGCATATGTTGCGCGCCTGCGGTTTCGCCGCGCCCGGCCGCGCGCTCGGCGGGGTGATCGGGGTGGACGCGGACCTGGTGCTCTGGCACGACCTGGAGGCGCCGACCTGGCCCGGCGGCCGCACCGCGCTGGGCGAGTACGACCTCCGGTTCGCCGACCGGCTCGCGGTGGCTCGGGCGGCCGCGGCCGGCGAACCGGCACTGGCCCAGCCCTCCCGCATCCTGGACTGCCGGAGCTGCCCCTGGTGGCCGGTGTGCGGGGCGGCCCTGGCGGCTGCCCGCGATGTCAGCCTGGTGCTGCGCGGTGAGGACGCGAACGCCTTGCGCCAGGCCGGGGTGCGTACGGTGGACGAGCTGGCCGCCGTCGATCCCGCCGGGCCGGCGCCGGCCACCCTGGTCGGCGCGCCGCTGCCGGACGCCGTCGCGCTGGCCCGCGCCTGGCTGGCCGACCTGGCCCTGGTGCGCCGGACGGTCGACGTGCCGGTGCCGCGCGGCGACGTCGAGCTGGACATCGACATGGAGAGCTTCGGCGACTCCGGCGCGTATCTGTGGGGGTGCCTGCTGTCCGGTGTGGACATCGGATTCGGCAAGGGGTACCGCCCGTTCGTCACCTGGCAGCCACTGCCCACAGTGGACGAGGCGCGGTCGTTCGCGGAATTCTGGGCCTGGCTCAAGGAGATTCGCGCCGCTGCCCGGCGGCGTGGGCTGACCTTCCGCGCCTACTGCTACAACGAGCTGGCCGAGAACCGCTGGCTGCTGGCCTCGGCGGACCGGTTCGCCGGCCGGCCCGGCGTGCCCAGCCGGGTCGAGGTGCGGGAGTTCATCAACTCCGACGACTGGGTCGACCTGTTCCGAGTGGTGTCCACGAATTTCCTGTGCCCCCGCGGCAAAGGACTGAAGACGGTCGCCCCGGTGGCCGGCTTCGCCTGGCGCGATCCGCACGCCAGCGGCGAGAACTCGATGCGCTGGTACCGCGACGCGGTCGCGCTGGACGGCGGCGAGCCGCGACTGGACCAGCGGCAGCGGCTGTTGGAGTACAACGAGGACGATGTGCGGGCCACCTGGGCGCTGCGCGGGTGGATGTCCTCGGCCGCCGTCACCGAACTGCCCTACCTGGCCGAACTCCTCAGCCGGCCGACGCCGAACGGCGCGATCCTCAACGGGGCGGCATCCGCAGCGCGCCGTCCATCCGGATGATCTCGCCGTTGAGGTAGTCGTGCTCGATGATCGAGACGGCGAGCTGGGCGTACTCGTCCGGCCGGGCCAGCCGCTTCGGGAACGGCACGCCTTCGGCGAGGCCGGCGCGGAACTCGTCGGAGACGCCGGCCAGCATCGGGGTGTCCACCAGGCCGGGCGCGATCGTCATCACCCGGATGCCGTGCTGAGCCAGGTCCCGGGCGGCCGGCAGGGTCAACGCCGCGACGCCGCCCTTGGACGAGGCGTACGCGGCCTGGCCGACCTGTCCGTCGAACGCGGCCACCGAGGCGGTGTTGATCACCACGCCGCGCTGGCCGTCGTCGGTCGGCTCGGTCGCGGCGATGGCCTCGGCGGCCAGCCGCAGGACGTTGAACGTGCCGATCAGGTTGATCTCGATGACCTTGCGGTACACGTCGAGATCGTGCGGCCCCTTCTTGGACAGCACCCGGCCGGCGGTGCCGACGCCGGCGCAGCTCACCGCGATCCGCAACGGGAGGCCGGATTCGGCGGCGGCGCGCACCGCGGCCGACACCTGCTCGGCATCGGTGACATCGGCGGGCAGATAGCTGATGCCAGGTGCCTCATCGGCTTTGGCGATGGCGCCCGGCAGGTCCAGGCCGAACACCCGGACACCCCGCTTCGCCAGCGCCGCGGCGGTCGCGCCGCCCAGACCGGATGCGGCGCCCGTCACGATCGCCGCCGTCTCACTGATCCGCATGCCGCGAATACTACTTACCGGTAACGGGACCAGCCGCCGCTGGTGTCGCCGGCCCGCACACTGGCCAGCCGGCGGCGCAGCTCGGCGCGGACCGACGGATTGCTGCGCAGGATCGGCAGCACGCTCGTCACCAGCTTCAGTTCGCGGACATCGCGGAGCACCGCGAAGCCGGACCAGCGGGTCACGTCGAAGTCGTACGCCTCGACCAACTGCCGATAGGCGTGCCGGGAGCCGCCGAAGCGGTGCTGGCCGACCGGCAACGGGGTCAGGTCCCATTCCGGCGGGCCGAGGCAGGTGGAGTCGAAGTCGCAGAGCACCGGGCCGTCCGGACCGGGGATGAGATTTCCCAGGTGGGCGTCGCCGTGCACCACGCACGCGGCGAGCGGAAACCGCAGTGCGGCGAGCCGCCCGGCCAGTTCGTCGCAGCGATCGCGCAGGAAGGCCCGGTCGCCGGCGGCCAGCTCCTCCGCATCGCCCAGGCGTCGGCGAACATCGTCCAGCGGCGCCCATTCGGGCAGCTCAAACGCCGGTTGGGGCAGCGTGTGCAGCCGGCGCAGCAGTTCGCCGAGGTCTCGGCCGGTCGGCCGGCGACGCACTGTGGGCACCCGCTGCCAGACGGTGGCCAGATGCTCGCCGACCGCGACCGGCTGACGCAGGCCGGGCAGTAGCCGCACCGCCGGCACCTCGTGCTCGGCCAGCCAGTGCGCCACCCGGACGACCTTGTGCGCCCGGTGCCGCAGCGCCGGCGATCCGGCGATCCGCACCACCACGGGTTGGTGCGCCAGTCGGAAAACCGCGTTGACGGTGAACTTCACCAGCCGGGCGCCACGGTGGTCCAAGCCGGCCCGGGAGCACACCTCGGCCAGCACCGGGGCCAGTTTCTCCCTGGTGAACCGGCCGTCGATCCGCTCGCGGCCCGGTGTTGTCGCCGTTGATGTGCTCATCGTCGCGCCCGTCGAGGCGTCGCTTGCTGGGGGTCAGGTGGACAGGAACTTGTCGATCCGCTCCGACAATGTGCGCGCGTCGGAGTTGTTGTGTCGGCGGTCGGCCTCGGTCTTCAGCGGCCTGATCCGGCTCTTGGTGCGCACCGAGCTGATCGTCTCGGCCAGGTCGACGGCGTGCCGGCCGACCCGCGCGCCGTGGTCGAC
The DNA here is from genome assembly GCA_035552275.1 of Pseudonocardiaceae bacterium. GTDB lineage: Bacteria > Actinomycetota > Actinomycetes > Mycobacteriales > Pseudonocardiaceae > DASVLX01. The sequence goes on from DASZLR010000037.1 coordinate 5,166, forward strand.
GTCGCCGTCCAGCAGGTGGTTGGTGGCCAGCATGGACAGGTTGAAGGCCTTGCTGCGGGCCATGTCGTCGCCATAGGAGGCCAGCGCCTTGCTCAATGCCGGGATGGCGAACTTGGTGTGCTTCTTGTCCACCGACAGTGCCAGCACGCTGTGCACGGTGCCGACCATGGCGTGCAGATCGGGCTCCTGGAAGAACTTCACCCAGGAGTCGGCGTTCTCGGTGTCCGCCCGCTCGAACTCCGAGCGGGTCCGGTTGATCAGCTTGAGGGCCTGACTCTCGTTGCCCATCGCCGCGTACGCCCACGCCTCGTTGGCGCAGAGCACCGCGACGGCCAGCTCGGAACCGGCCTCCTGGGCCGCGATCTGGCCGAGCTGGAACAGCTTGAGCGCGGCCTCGTGCTCGTCCTGGTGCAGATAGACCCGGCCCATCCGGTACAGGATGTTGGCCACCAACGGGTCGTTGTGGCCGGCCCGGGCCAGCTCCAGGGCATGCCCGAAGTGGGTGCGCGCCACGTCCAGCAGACCGCTGTCGAAGGATGTCCAGCCGGCCAGGTTGTGCAGGTCGGCCAGCGCGACATAGAGCCGGCTGCGCACCGGTTCGGTCGCGTTGGCGGACAACATCTGCTGCCCCCAGGACAGCTGGGCCACCACCGCGTCGCGGCAGAAGCCGCCGCCATACTGGTAGTCCAGCGCGCGCAACGCCTTGGTCGCGGCCTCCACCTGCCGGACGTCGGTCACCCCGATCTGCCCCGGCGCCGGGGCCCGCGCCGGCGCGGCGACCCAGGACTCGGTCTCCCGCCCCATCCCGGTCGCGCCCACCGTCACGGCCGCGGCGTGCGCGAGGAACCTCCGCCGCTTCACCTGCTCGTCCACCTCCGGCTGCGGGTCAATCCCCGTCGTCGCGACCCGGACCTGTGTGGCCGAGTCGTACGCGAGGCCCATGTAGCCCCTCGGGATCTTCAGACCGTCGGCGATTCTGGCCAGCACGTCGTAGGCCATCACCTGGCGACCCTTGAGGATCTCCGATACTTCGGACTGTGACTGGCCGGTGACAGCGGCGATATGCCGCTGGGACACGCCCTGCATCCGCAGCAGTCGGTACACCGCACTGATGTCCCGCGCCGCGAGCGAGTCCTGCATCTCGCGCGTTTCCCAGGTGTCCGGTGTAACAAGGGAACCCTGCGCGCCGATGTTATTCAATTGCGCCCCCTCACAGTCCGTTGGGCGTCATCCGAAGAGTAGAGGCAGTCGACCTGATCAGAGAAGTATGAACCTGGTGGGTTGATCGGCCGCGCCGAACTGGCATTGACCGTTTGGCGTGAGACGCACACCGGCCGGCGCTATGACGCCCCACAGGAGGTTTGCAGGTTTCAGTCTGGACTCCCGAACAGCGGTGAGCCAGGAAGGAAGCGACGGAGTTGGATCTGCCAGAACCGGTGGCGAACGTGGCGTTGCGCGACGTCGCCCTCGCGGGGCGTACGACCCGGCGCTTCGACACGGCCCTGGGCGCCAGGGTAAATCTCGACGGAGGGCCGGCAGATTCGCCACAATGGCGGATACCCTGCCAGGACGTGGCGAACCGCAGCCGGTACGTCACGCTGTTCGTCGAACACGGCAGGGTGGTGTTGGTCGGCCCGCCCGGTGAGACGGCGACCTTCTCGGCTGGTCAGTTGATCGAGCTGAGCACGGCCCTGCGGCAAGCCGCCGATGAGGCGGAAAGGCAACGGTGACGATTCCGGTGGACGAGATACTCGGGCAGGTCCTGCGCAACGCGGTCTGGGAGAGATTGGACATGCTCTCCGAGCTGGCCAGCCGCGCGGACGCCCCGTCTCTGCTGTCCGTGGCACGATCCGAGCTGCCCCGGCTGACCGACGGCTGGCGCACGCTGCTCGCCGCCCATGAGCCCGACGAGCGGGGCAACTGCCCGGAGTGCTCGACCCGGTGGCGGCAGCAGAAGTCGCCGTGCGCGGTGTGGCGGGCGGCTTATGAGCATCTGGTCGCCGGAGCGTTGGCGCCGCAGCAGGCGCGCCAGCTCCGCGGCCTGGGTCGGCGGGCGGAAGCCCGCTCCACCCACTAGGTCTGGCGGTTCGCGTGCCCACGGCGGTCCCCGATCCGGCGTGGTCCGCGCGGTCAACCGTCAGGAGTCGGCGACCCGGGATGTCCGTCCCCCCGACCACGGCAAACCGGGTCGCCGGCCATGACTTCGCGCACTCATTCCGGCTCATCTCAGGTCAAGCTCCGCGGACCGGTGTCGCTGCTCTCTCCCCCGACCGGCACCGGTCCGCGGCCCCAACCCGGCGCTCCGCTTGCGGCCCGAGGCAAAATAGCCGTAACCCTCCCGAGGAGACGCCGTTGGCTGTTTCGCCGACACCCCTTCGCCGCCGGCCGGTCCAGCAGCGCAGTGCGCAGCGCGTGGAGCGGATGCTGGCGGCCTGCGCGGTGCTGATCGAAGAACTCGGTTACGACGGGGTGACCACCACGCTGATCGCCGAGCGGGCGGGCGTCGCGGTGGGGTCGCTGTACCAGTTCTTCCCGGACAAGCGGGCCGTCGTCCAGGCGCTCACCATGCGCAACCTGGACTACTACATGAACCTGATCGGGCAGCGGCTGGCCGAGGACCGGCTCGACCACTGGTGGGACGCGGTCGACGTGGTCTTCGACGCCTACGTCGACATGTTCCGCGAGGTCGCCGGGTTCGCCAAGATCCGCTTCGGCGACGTGGTCGACCTGCGGCTGATCGATGACCAGCGGGACAACAACACGGTCATCGTGGAGCGGCTGGTCTCGGTGCTGACCCAGCGGTTCGACCTGGGCGGAGTCGACCTGCGGCTGCCGATCACGGTGGCGGTGGAGATCGCCGACGGAATCCTGAACCTGGCGTTCCGCCGCCGGCTGTTCGCCCAGGACGTGGTGATCGCGGAGGCGAAGAAGGCGATCCGGGGCTACCTGTCCGACCACCTGGACCGCGGCAGGAGCCTGCCGGCCGGCGCTTCGGTGATGTCAGCCGGTTCAGACTGAGCCGGTTTCAGACTGAGCCGGTTCAGACAGCGGCGGCGGACAGCAGCCGCTCGTAGACGGCCTCGTTGAACCAGCGGCCGGTCGCGTCCAGCTCCGTGGCCACGCAGCCCGCGCATTCCCGGTCGACCGGCGCGTCCACGTCGGTGACGGCCTCCGGGTCGGCGGTGAGCACGGAGACGCCGTACCGCCGGGCCCTGGGCAGGCAGTGCACCAGGTAGTCGTGCGTGGAGGCGGCCCACCACGGCAGCACGATGGCTGTCTCGGCGTAGCGGGCGAACGGGACGACGGAAGCCAGGGCGGTGCGCCAGTGCCGGGCGACGGACAGCACGCCGAGGATGCGCGCGGCGGGCGGAGGCGCCTGGTGGGCCATTTCCGGCCAGACCCAGGTGGACGCCGTCGCGCGGTCCGGCACCGGCTCGTAGCCGAGGCAGATCCGCTCGGCGTGCGCCTCGGTCCGCACATCGGCGACGACCACGATGCGGCGGCCCAGCAGGCTCATCTGCGGCAGCACGGTGCCGTGCCAACCCATCCGGCGGGCGGCGCTCGCGGACAACTCCTCGATGGCGGCGGGCATGTCGGGCGTGGGCGTGTCCACGCTGCCGACCAGTGGCTGCACCTCGACCGGTGTGACTGTCGGTCCTGAAGTCCCGCCCATGAGCTCGCTCACCGAGATCCGCCTCTCCGATACCGCCATCACTGCTGCGCGTCGCTTCCTCGCCGCATCCTTGGTATCAGGAAGAAGACGGGCGGCTCACCGCCGAATGTCGCTCCTGCGATCGACGGCCGCAGGCGATCGGTGACCGGTCGGCGAGCGGCAAACGGGCTTCAGCCCGTCAGTGCCGCCATTCGGGTGAACGACCGTTGAGTGACCGCCGGTCGCACGATGTGCTCGGCCACGCCCGGTATCGGGGCATCTGAATAATGATGCATTCAGCGCCGTGACGCAACCGTGACACAGCGAAGTCACTCGATGGATTCAGCAACAGCCGGGCCAGCGTTTCGTCGGCTCGGTCCCGGCATGGTGTTACCGCTGATAGCGGCCAGGTGAACCGCCGCCGGTGGCCATTGCCGCGCGGGCGGCCCGCGCATACCGTCCGGGCATGACGCGGGAGATTCCACGGGTCGATCTGGCGGACGCCACGGCGCGGTCAGCTACCCGTCGGCGCGAGTTCACCGAGACGGTGGAGCGGGGACTGCGCGAGATCGGCTTCGTCTTCGTGCGAACTCCGGACGTAGCGCGGCTGCTGCCCGCCGCGTACGCCGCGTATGCCGATGTGTTCAGCCGCCCCGCCGACGAACTCGAGCGGTACCGGCGGCCCGAGATCCACCACCTGCGCGGATACACCCCGCTGGGCGTCGAGACGGCCGCGGCGTGCCGACGCTCCGGAGTCCACGGTGAGCCGCAGCCCGACCAGCGATCCTGCTGGCTCATCGGACCGGAGTCGATCACCGACGCGACGCTCAAGGTCCGCTTCCCCGCCTGCTACGCCGACAACGTGTGGCCCGACGACGCGCCCGCCTTCCGCGACCACGCGCGCGCCGTCTTCGACGCCCTCAACGACGTGGGGCTCGCGGTCCTCCGCGCCCTCGAACCGCGACTCGGAACCGCCGACGGCTTCTTCGCCGATATGACCCGAGACGCCAGCACCGCGCTGCGACCGCTGTGCTATCCGCCCGTCACGGCGGAACAGATCGGCCGGGTCGTCTGGGGCTGCCGGCACACCGATGGGAACCTCGTGTCGATCCTCCCGCCGTCGACGGGCAAGGGCCTTCAGGTCAAGCTCCGCGGCGGCGGCTGGATCCAGGGCGTCGCTCCAGAGGGGCACACGATTGTGCAGGTCGGCGACATGCTGCAGTACCTGACGGGCGGCTACCTGCGGTCGGCCGTGCACCGGATCGACGCCCCCGACGCCCCGACCGGCCGGAGCCGGTACTCCAGCCCCCTGTTCATCTACCCACGCGCCGACGTCGACCTGCGACCGGACGAGCGCTGGGGCGCCAATCCGCTGAAGTACCGCTCGATCACGGCGGCGGCGTTCTTCGAAGCCCGCCTGCGGTCGGTCGGGCTGGACGCGACGACAGCCTGATCAACCACGTGAGGACTTTGCCGTCGCCGCGCCAGGTGGACGCTGCAGGGCGGCGACACCGATCGCCCGGCGATCCGCATGGTGGACGCCACGCCACTGATGGCGGGCATGGCCGGCTGGCCCGGAGTTGGCGAGGTCCTCGATCACTGACCGGGCTGAAGCAGGTTTTTCACCACCGGTATCGCGTCCTGGATGAGCGGCCGCAGCACACGTAGCCGGGACAGGTTGACCGCGCGGCTGATCAGCGGGGCGGTGCTGTCCAACAGCGTTCCGGTTCGGGAGCAGCCGGATGATCTGTCGTGCACCCAGTACAGCACGATGCCCATCTGGTAGAGCCACAACAGTTCGGGCAACTCCGGCCGGAGCATGGGATCCATTTTCGCGGTTGAGCCATCAACCACCTCGCGCAGCAGGCCGATCGCCGCGTCACGCACCGGCGCGGACTCGGGCGAGAGCGGGCTGAGCGGGCTGGCCGGATCGGCCGCGTTCTTGAAGAACTGGCTGCCGAACTGGTGGTACGGCGCGGCCACCTCCAGCCACCTGTGCAGCACCCCGCGCAGTCGCGCGTCGAGCTCCTGTTCGCGGGCCAGTACCTCCTGGCTGGCCCGCACGTGCAGATCGCCGATCCGGTAGTAGAACCCCTGAACGAGGTGTTCCTTGGAATCGAAGTAGTAATAGGCGTTGCCGACCGATACCCCGGCCTCTGCGGCGACCGCCCGCATCGTGGTGCGCTCGTAACCGCGCTCGGCGAACAGGCGCAACGCGGTGTCCAGAATAAGTGCCTTGGTCGCGTCGCTCTTCTTGGCCGTGGCCGACGGGGTGTCCTGCACGGTGGTCACGATAGTTCCGTTACTCGTGGGCCAGATCGGACAGTACCGGGCGGCTCGCTTGTCGCATGCTCTCCTGCAGCAGGACGTTGCGCCGGATCCGGCTGAAGATCACCATGTTGATCAGGTGCAGTGCGCCGATGACGAGCAGCACCGTGCCGAGCTTGATCGACAGCATCTGCAGTAAGTCACGCAGGGTGGACACTTGATCACCGGTACGCAGCCACAGGGCAATGAACCCGAAGTTGATCAGGTAGAAGCCGACGACGAGGAGCTGGTTCATCGCGCCGCCGACTTTGTCGTTCTGGAATACATCGGCCAGATAGGTCCGGCCCTGCCGGCTGAGCGTGTTGGCCACCCACACGGTGAGCGCCACACTGAGTGCGACATAGATGACGTAGCCGACCACCGCGAGATCCATGGCTGATCAGCTCCTTCCCGTTTTGAACGTGTTCAGAACGAACCGTGTGCCCACTGTAAACCCATTTTTGAACACGTTCAATAGTGGCGTCGTCGGCACAACTGCGGCGTGGGTCACCG
>DASZLR010000038.1:0-30055 GCA_035552275.1 Pseudonocardiaceae bacterium
CCGAGGGTGCGCAAACCATCCGCGGGCAGCTCGCCGCCGTCCTGTTCGTGCATCACCTCGACCAGCACATGGCCCAGGTTGATGTTGACCTTGGTTAGCCGGGCCAACAGCTCGCGGTCCCTTCTGATCACGTCACCACCATCACGCCGTATGCGAAGCTAGAGGGACAACGAAGGGACAATCGGGGGGCGATCGGTGGTGGCGACGGTGGACCAGGCCAGCGTCGGATCACGACTGCGCACGCTGCGCAAACTGCGCGGCCTCACCCAACACCAACTGGCCGGCCGAACCCATTTCTCAACGTCCCTGGTGAAGAAGATCGAACAGGGGAGTGTCCCGCCGAGTTCCGCGTTCGTTGCCAACGTCGCGCGGGTGCTGGGCGTCAAGCCGGCTCACTTGTATGGCACCGACGAGCGGGACGCCGCTGAAGCGCCGCGCGTCGAGAACGGCGGCATCGGCGAGCTGCGGGCGGCTCTGGACGCCTGGGACGACCCGCGACCCGAAGGCGATCCCCTTACCCTGGACCAGATCGCGCGTCGGCTCACCGTGATCGGCGACCACGTGTACGGCACCCGTGCGCTCGATGGCGGTCACGAGTTGGCGAACCTCTTCCACCACTTGTTCCTGTTGGCCGACCGGCCCGACCACCGCGGGGCGCGGGCACGCGCCGCGCTGTGGGATGGATATCGGATCGCGGCGAGCCTCGCCGGCCGATTCCGGCAGTTCGATCTGGCGGCCATCGCCTCCGAGCGGCATGTCCAGCTCGCCCCGGCCACCGACGATCCATTGCGGGTCGCGGTGTCCGCCTATCACCGATCGACCCGGCACCTTCAGTTCGGTGATTTCCGCGCCGGTCTGCGCGCCCTCGACCGGGCACGTGCCTACTTGGACACGACACCGGCGGGCCGGGCGGTGGAAATCCAACTCGACCTACGGTCGGCCGTGCTGGCCGCACGATCCGGGGACGTGTCAGAAGCCGATGGCTTTATCGCCGAGGCCCGCCGCATCACAGCCGATCAGCGCACCCCGCTGGCGGCACCCTACCCGAACATCGACGCTTCGCCGCTGAATATCGCCGTCCACTGGTGCGCCGTGCCAGTGGAGAACTACGACAGCGCCGAAGCTGTCCGCCGTGCTCGACAAGTCCAGATAGTTGACCGGACTCGACCCGAACGGGTTGCACATCATCACATTGACATGGCACGAGCCTGGCTGCTGTACGGCGACCGCGACCAGGTCCTGGCCAACCTCAACACCGCCCGCCGGACGCTGCCCGCGGAAACCCGCCGACACCCGGCAGTCCGCGAAACCGTCCTCGCCCTCGCCGAATCCGACCGTCGCACAACCGATTCACTCGCTAGCTTCGCCCGGTGGGCCGGTATTGATCTCTGAACTACGACTACAGCCCCAGGACGAGTTGGGGGTCGGGGATGGTGTGGTCGGCGCGCAGCGGGCGGACGGCGGTGCCGATGGACAAGTATTCCATCGCGTGTGAGCTCCAGCCGTAGCCGTGCTCACTGATCCCGACGCCGACCACGCCCTCCGCGCCCAGCGCCTCCGCTTCCCGCTGCATCCGGTCCATTGCCAGCTCCCGTGCGTCGTACAGGGCCTGGGTGAACTGCGGAATCTCTACGTTCTGGCCGACGCTGGAGAACATTTGTTTCATGCTGCGGTGCGCGAAGTGGTACACACAGCAGCCCAGCACCATGCCGACCGGGGCGTACCCGGCCTGCAACAGTGCCCAGAACTCCTGACCCGACAACGCCGAGGTGAACGGCCGGCCCTGGTTGTCCCGCCACCGCCCGTTGTCGTCGGCCTTCACCGCCGTGCCGATCGCGACGAACTCGGCCGCGTGCTCCATCAATCCGTACCGCACTACCAGATCGACGCCGACGATGCCGTCCGCGCCAAGCTGGTCCGCCTCGGCCTGCATCCGGGACATCGCCAGGTGCCGCGCGTTGTACGTGGCCTGGCTGAGCACGCCCAGTTCCATGTTCTGGTTCCAGTTCCCCGCCTGGAAACCGACATGGTAGATCGACGTGCCCATCACCATGCCCAACGGGCGGAAACCTGCCTTGCGCACCAACAGGAACTCCCCCACCGACAGGTCGGAGGTGAAGATCGTCGTCGGGGAGCCGGGCCGAAGCTGCGCGAGCCGGGCCATCGCCGAGTCGGGCACGCCCAACTGGCGGGGATCCATCGCCGGCGGATGCGCCGGCGGCTGGACCTGACCGGACGGCGCCGGCGGCATCGGCGACTGCTGGACGGGAGCGGCGGCCGGCGGCATTCCGGGCGGGGGCGGTGGCATGGTCATCGGTCGGTCCCCTCGGTCAGAGTTCGGTCACAGTATGTCGAGATCATCTGTCGAGATAAGGATGTGTTGCCGTCACACGTTGTTGAGGTCGAGCACGAAATCGGTCGCCGTCCGGTCCTGCTGAACCGCGAACGGCACCACTCCGGTCCCCCACATGGTCACCGTGATCATGAAGTCCTGGACATCGCTGTTGTCGCTCAGGTAGTTCATCGCCGTCCGGCTGCACTCATGCTGGCTGGACACCATGGTGTTGTGCGCCAGCACCAGTCCTTCCGCGCCGATCCGGGCACAGTCTTCGATCAGCATCTGCCGCGCCCGGAACCGGGCCAGCGCCACCAACTCCGTGAATGCCGGAATCTCCTGGTTGGCCATGGAAAGCCCACGCAAGCGGGTGCGCATGTCGTCGTGCCGGATGCTCACGCCGACCCCGACCGCCATCCCGCACGGCACCCAGCCGGACCGGATCAGCGCGCCGAACCTGGCGCTGTCCATCGACGCCACGAACGGCCGCGGCGGCCGGACCCGTCCGGACGAGCGCACGGCGGTGCCCAGTGACAGGTACTCGTGCCCGATGTCGGCCATCGCGGTCAACCGCATCCCGGCGCCCACCACGCCGTCCCCGCCGGCCATCGCGCACTCCTGCGCCAGCCGCTCGAACGCGCTGCGCCGGCAGTAGGCGTGCGCCTCCCGCATCGGCGGCACCTCCAGCGCGACATGCTGCGCGCCGATCGCGAACGGTTTCGCCCCGCAGTTCCACATTCCCTTGGTGGACAACCGGAACACGGTCGCGCCCAGGACCTGCTTCACCGGCACGAACCCGGTCGCCCGCAACGACTGCTCGCCGGCCACGCCGAAGGTGCTCTCGAACGGGCCGGGGCGGGTCAACCGCCCGCCCTGGGCCGTCGCCGGCCCCATCACCCACGCACCCGTCACGCCCGACCGTCCCCAGTGTGGCTCACGGTCAGCAGACCTTAGCGATCGAAGCAAGCCAGATCATCCATAACTCACAAAAAACGGGCTGACCCGGGCATTGTCGCCGCCGGCACGGTACCGTCTGCTGGGTCATTGACCGGTGGTTACCTGGAGGAAACTCGATGGGCGCTTACCAGACCGTCGTCGTGGGCACGGACGGATCGAAATCGTCCTACCGGGCGGTCGATCGAGCCGCCGACATCGCCCGTGACACCGGCTCGACGTTGGTCATCGTGTCCGCGTACCACCCCGCCAGCCAGCGCGAGGTGGCCAGCGCGACCGACGCTCTCGGCGTCGAGGCGTACCAGGTGGTCGGCTCCTCGCCGGCCGAGGACGCCCTGCGCACCGGCGCCGACCACGCGGCCGCCCGGGGCGCGAACAAGGTGGAGACCGTGGCCGTCGAGGGTGAGCCGGTCAAGGGGCTGCTGAAGGTCATCAGCGACCGCAAGGCCGACCTGCTCGTGGTCGGCAACCGCGGGCTGAACACGCTGGCCGGCCGGCTGCTGGGCTCGGTGCCCTCGGACGTGTCCCGCAACTCGCCCTGCGATGTGCTGATCGTGCACACCGTCCGGTGACCGAGCAACTCGCCGGCGCGGCGCTCGCCGCCATTCAACAGACCATCGACCTGGCCCTGCTCGGCGGCGAGCGCAAGTACACCCGAATCGAGGCTGCCCGACTGGGCGGCGTCGACATCGAACGCGCGCACCGGCTGTGGCTGTCGATGGGCTTCGCCGAGGTTCCCGACGACCAGATCGTCTTCACCGACGGCGATGTCGAGGCCCTGCGGGTGTGGGCGACCCTGCAGGAAGGCGACGCGCCGATCAACCCGGGCGACGAGACGGCGGTGGTCCGCTCGATCGGGCAGGCCATGTCCCGGCTCGCCGACTGGGAGGCCCAGGTGGTGCTGACCCGGGTGCGGGAAAGCGGTGGCATCCCGGACAACCTGCTGGAGAATGACAACCCACTGGTCGCGGTCGTGCAGAGTCTGCACAACTACGTCTGGCGCCGGCACTTGGCCGCTGCCTGCCTTCGGTTGCTGTCCGCCGACCTGGCCGACCCCGCCGAACAGCCGCTGGCGGTGGGCTTCGCCGACATCGTCGGCTACACGTCCACCACCCGGCGGATCGAGCTGGACGACCTGGGCTCGCTGCTGGACTCGTTCGAGGACGACGCGTCCGAAGCGGTCGCCGCCTGCCACGGCCGAGTGGTGAAGACCGTGGGCGACGAGGTGATGTTCGTGGCGGACAACGCTTCCGACGCCGCCGACATCGCGTTGCGACTGTCCGATCCGGCCCGCGAGGAGCAGGGCCTGCCGACGCTGCGGGTCGGCCTGGCGATGGGTCCGGTGCTGAGCCGCTTCGGCGACGTCTACGGCGAGGCGGTGAACGTGGCCGCCCGGCTCACCAGCCGGGCCCGGCCGGGCACCGTGCTACTCGACCAGGGCATGGCCGAGCAACTGCGCGGAAACGACCGCTACCAGCTCCGCTCGCTGCGGCCGGTTTCGGTGCGGGGCTACAACCATCTGCGGTTGTGGGTGCTGCGTCCGCCCGAGCCGTCCCGGCGGCGGTCATCCCGCGATCGTCGTGTCACCGAGACCCCGTAGGCTGCGGACGTCTCCGACGCCGAAGCTCGCGGCGTCGGCTGCGTTTCGTGACCGGAGGTCGTGATGGCTACCGACATCGTTCCGATCGAACTTGGGCTACCGCAGGGTGACGTGGTCACCTTGTGGGCGCCCCGGTGGCGTGAGGAAGGCGAGGAATGGGAGGCGTTCCTCGGCCACGACGATGACCTGTACGCGTTTTCGGACACCGCCGCGCTCGCCGCGTTCGTCCGCACGGTGACCGAGCACGATCTCGCCGACCACCCGGCGTGGCATGTGGTGCCGGCATTGTCGGTGGCCGAGCTGATCCCGGACGACGGACACCAGTACGACCTGGTGGGCGTGCCCGAGCTGATCGCGGACGAGCCGGACACCTGGGTGCTGTCCGAACTGGCCGACATCGTGGCGATCGTGCGGTCGCTGGCGGACGTGTGCGAACTGGACGAGGTGCACGAGGTGCTGGACTCGGCAACCGGGTTCGGTCTGCTGGGCCAGGGCACCCTGCCGTTCACCGGCCGCGAGGGCACCATCATCTGGACCGAGCTGGCCGAGGTCGTGTCGGAGCGGTGGGACGAGGTGCTGGACGCCATCGACGATGTGGTGACCGCGCCGTCCATCAAGGACAAGGACGCGCTGTCCGCCGCGCAGGCCGAGCTGGCCGAGGTCGAGGCGCTCGCCGCCGAGGCCGCCGACCGCGACGACGGAGACGACGGAGACCTGGACGCCGAGGACGTCGAGCTGGTCGACGCCGAGTCCGACGAGTCGGATGTATCTGACGGGTCTGAGGAGTCCGAAGAGGACACTGAGGACACCGCCGACGCGGAAGATGCGGAACCGCTGGGGTTCTGGGGCGAGGTCGGCATCGACCCGATCAAGATCATCACCGATGACGCCGAGTACTACACGCTGCGCTGCTACCTGGAGGACGACGACAGCGAGCGGCCGCTGTTCCTCGGCGCGAACGGCACCATCGAGGTGTTCCGCTCAGCCCGGACGCTCAAGCGGTACCTCGCCGACGCGTCCGGTCAGCACAACGATCTCGCCGAGGCGACGACCTGGACCGACGTGCTCACCGCGGCCACCGACGGCAGCCTGGACATCAAGGTCGACCCCGGCAACACCTACGTGCTGCCCGGTCTGGCCGACGACATCGGCGACGGGCCGGACGCCGTCGACCCGACCCAGCTCGACCTAGCGGTGGAACTGCTCACCGACGCCGCCGACTGGGCCGGCGACAAGAGCGTCGGGACCGCGCTGGCGCCGTCCGAGACGCTGGGCTGGCTGGTGTCGTTCGTGCTGCGGCCCGATCCGACCCGGCTCGCCCCCGGCGCGCCGTTCGACGCCGAGGTGACCGCCTGGCAGAAGCTGGTGGACGAGTTCACCGCCCGGCTGCACGCGAACTGACGGCTGTCACGGCACTGCCCCGTTCGCCGGCGACCGGGGTCAGCCCGATGGCCAGCACCGCGGCGCCGGCGGCGACCACGAACGCCACGGCGTAGCTGCTGCCGCCGATCACCAGGCCGAGCACCGGCGGGGTCAGCGCGCCGGTGATGTTCTGCATCGTGTTCTGCACGCCCAACGCCCGGCCGGCCCAGAACGGCCCGGCCAGCTCCGCGGTCGCGGTGAACCCCAAACCGTTGTCCGCCACCGTGATCACCGCGCCGAACGCGATCGCCGGCAGGATCAGCCACGATCCGGTCAGGTCGCCGAGCGCCGCCAGCCCCAGCACCGCGGCGCTGGCGATCGCGAGTTGGCGCATCGGCCGCAGCCGGCTGCCCACCCGGTCCGACCAGTAGCCGGTGCCCAACCGGCCGACCGCGCCGAAAACCTGCACCACGGTAAGGAAAGCGCCGGCCGAGCCAGGCGCCCAGTGCCGCCCGCCGACCAGATATTCCAGCGCGAACGCGGCGATCGCGAACTGCGGCACGACCAGCATCGCGCTGGCCGAGTGCAACCGCCACAACGTCGGCGTGCGATACGGCGATCCGGCCGCCGGCTCGCCGGGTTCGCGCCGCGGGCGCGGCGGGTCGACCACCAGCACCGCGACCAGCACCCCGCACAGCAGGCACAGCCCCGCCGGCAGCCACAGCGCGTGCCGGAATCCGTAGGCCTGGGCCAAGGATGGCAGGAACAGCGCGGCGATGCCGACGCCCAGCGGCTGCGCGGTCTGCCGGACTCCCATCGCGACGCCGCGCTCGTGCGCGGCGAACCAGCCCATCACCACCCGACCGCTGGCCGCGTTGACCGAAGCGCCGGCCGCGCCGGCCAGCACCAGCAGCACGGTGAACCCGGTCAGGCCGGACATCAGCACCGCCACGGCGGTCAGCGCGCCGCAGCCGAGCATGCCGGTCGCGATCACGATCCGCTCGCCGTGTCGGTCGGCCAGCGCACCCCAGGCGATCAGGGTGAACAGCAGCCCGACGGTCGGCGCGGACACCACCACCCCGGCCCGCGCCAGCGACAGGTGCTCGGCGGCGCGCATCGCCGGAACCAGGAAGGGCAGGCCGTAGATCAGCGAGCAGGCCGACGTCTGCGCGGCCACGCCGAGCGCCAGAATCAGCCACCGCCTGCGGCCCATCGCCACCGTCCCATATTATGAGAAGTAAATCCTGCTATATGGACGGTACGCAGGCAGCGCGCGACGGCGCAAATACTTTGTCCGAATGCTGGACCGGTGACCGGCTACCGGTCGGGATCAGTCGGCCAGTCCGGCGTAACCGGGCTTGATCACGTTGTTGATGATGTCCAGCCGCTCGTCGAAGGAGATGAACGCGGACTTCATCGCGTTGATGGTGAACCAGCGCAGGTCGGCCCAGCCGTAGCCGAAGGTGTCCACCAGCGCGGCGAATTCGCTGGACATCGAGCAGTGGCTCATCAGCCGGTTGTCGGTGTTGACGGTGACCCGGAAGCGCAGCTTGGTGAGCAGCCCGATCGGATGATCGGCGAGCGAGGTCGCCGCGCCGGTCTGCAGATTCGAGGACGGGCACATTTCCAGCGGGATGCGCCGGTCCCGGACATAACCGGCCAGCCGGCCCAGGGAAACCGCGCCGTCTCCATCCATCTTGATGTCGTCCACGATCCGGACGCCGTGGCCGAGTCGTTCGGCGCCGCAGTGCTGAATGGCCTCCCAGATCGACGGCAGCCCGAACGCCTCCCCCGCGTGGATGGTGAAGTGCGCGTTCTGCTGGCGCAGATACTCGAAGGCGTCCAGGTTGCGGGTGGGCGGGTAGCCGGCCTCCGGGCCGGCGATGTCGAAGCCGACCACTCCGGCGTCGCGGTAGCGGACGGCCAGGTCGGCGATCTCCATCGAGCGGGCGTTCTGCCGCATCGCGCACAGCAGGGTGCCGATCCGGATCCGCCGGCCGGTCTCGGCGGCCTTGCGCGTTCCGGACGCGAAGCCCTCCTGCACGGCCTCGACCACCGCGTCCAGGCTCAGGCCGCGCTCCACGCACAGTTCCGGCGCGTACCGCACCTCGGCGTAGACCACGCCGTCGTCGGCGAGGTCCAGCACGGCCTCCTCGGCGACCCGAACCAACGAAGCCTGGTCCTGCAACACGGCGCAGGTGTGCGCGAAGGTCTCCAGGTAGCGGACCAGCGAGCCGGAGTCGGCCGCCGCGCTGAACCAGCGGGCCAGCGTGTCCGGGTCGGTGCTCGGCAGGTCGCGGTAGCCGCCGGCCTCGGCCAGCTCGATCACCGTGCTGGGGCGCAGGCCGCCGTCGAGGTGGTCGTGCAACAGCACCTTGGGCGCGCGGCGCAGGGCCGCCGGGGTCACCGGACTCGACATGTCGACACGGTACTCAACCCGAATTTCCCACACTGAACGATCTTGCTCCGGTAGAGTTCGCCGGCACGGCAGGCCGAAACCCGCCGACCGGGTTCCAGCGCCGCCGGGATGGGTGATGGATGAGGACAGGGAGCGATCTCCGGCACGTTATTCACTCGCTCGATCAGTGATCGAGGTGACACTGCTCCGTTCGGCCCAGCGCCCACACTGCCGATCGTCGTATCAGGACGGTCCACTTAGCGCAGTGCCGCACAACGATGCAGTGACAAACAGGCGGGGGGTGGTGATGGCCGGTGTCCGGGTGTGGCTAGGCTCGCAGTCTCCCCTCCCCAAGGACGAAGGCGTTCCTGCCGTGAACGAGAACAACAGCTCCACCATGTCCTTCGACCGGATGCGCAACATGATGATGCGCGCGGCCGAGGTCCGAGAGAGCGAGCAGCAGCAGATCTTCGACGCGCTGGACGAGATTCATGCTCGGTTGGCGCCGGTGGAGACGCTGGGCGCGGTCCGCAAGCGGCTGTCCGAACTGCCCGACCGCACTGAGGTCAGCGTGCTGGCCGAGCGGCTGGATGAGGCGCTGGCCAAGCTGGAGGCGCAGGACCAGGCGATCTCCGGTGTCGGCCGCACGGTGGACTCCGTGGTCGACAAGCTGGCCAAGCCGTTCGCCGAGTTGGACGGCCGGCTCGACGGTGTGGGCAACCGGTTCGAGGGCGTGGCCATCCGGATGGACGGCCTGGAGGACAAGCTCTCGCACCTGCACAAGCGGCTCGATGATCTCGATCACCACCTGGAACGCCAGGACGACCGGCTGCACGCGCTGCCGCGCGAGGTGCACGTCCCGCTGCGCGAGCGGCTGGACGCCCTCGAAACGACGCTGCGCGGCCGCGTGGACGAGGTGGGCGAGGGCGTGCACGAGCACATCGACGGCACCCGCGAGGCGCTGTTCCGGTCGATCGCCGACGCCGCGGAAGCGGTGACCGGCGCGTCGAAGTCGACCGTAGACGCGGCCCGGGACGCCCTGGCGAACCGGCTCGGCGACACCCAGCAGGCGTTGACCGGCAAGGTGGACGACTCGCAGCGGGCGCTGGTCAGCAACCTGGACATGACCCGGGAGCAGTTGCACGCCAACGTGAACGGCACCCGGGACGGCCTCAAGTCGGCACTGGACGAGGCGCGCGACCTGCTGGACCCGACCGACAAGTTCCAGACCCTCGCGGAGCGGCTGGAGCAGGTCACCGGCCGGCTGGACTCGATGGCGAACCGGCTGGACGCGGTGGAGAACGGCATCGCCGGCCGGATCGGCGATCTGTCCGGGACCGTCGAGCAGGGCTTGGGCCGGGTGCGCGACACGGTGTCGCAGCGGCCGGACAACGACTCGCTGGTCACGCTGGTGCGCGACGCCAACTCCGAGTCGGAGCGCCGGCACGCCGGCCAGTTGGACGAGGCGATGGCGACGTTCGCCGAGCTCATCCTCGGTGGCGGAATGGCCTCGTCCACGCCACCGCCGCCCACCGCGCTGCCGCGGCAGCAGCGCCGGGCGCGCGGCCCGAAGCCGAAGACCAACGGCAAGGAAATCGACCTGGAGGCCGAACTCGCCGAAGGCGCGTGAGCCTTTTCCGGTTCGCTTCCTAATTCTCCTTGACCACCAGGCCGATCTCGGTCGCCAATCTATCGGCGACCGAGATCGCTTGTTCTGGGGTGATCAGCGCGCCGCGCAGGGTATGCAGCCCGCGGGCGCCGGTCAGCTGGGACGCTCGTAGGTCGCAATCGTTTGCGTTGCCGGCGGCGAATTCGGTGTCGGTGAAGTCGCAGTCCAGGAACACGGCGTTGGACAGGTCGCCGGCGATCGTGGCCTCCCGAAACGAGCAGCCGACGAACGCCGCTATCTTCTTGATCTTCACGATCCTGATGGTGGCGAAATCGATCCGGCATTCTTCGACATAAAGATCGCCGGCCTGCTCGACGGACAGCCGGAGACCGATCGCCCGGCACCGGGTCAGCTCCACCCGGTTGACGGTGGCCCGTTGAATGGAGGCGTTGGACAGCTCCACGTCCTCGAAGATCGAGTCGATCAGGCGTAGCGGCCCGAGCCGCGCGCCGGAGAAGTCCACCCGGCGCAGCACCGAATGCGCGACCGACCCGTCGCCGGTGACCTCGGTCTGGTCAGCGGATTCCACCAGCGCGAACTCGACGTCGAAGTCCCCCGCGAAATCGGCGGTCCGCGGACGCAACTCGTCCCGCTCCACCGCCGGCCGCCGAACCGACCGACCCGAACCCAGTTCCCGAAACATCACCCGGCGACCCTAGCCGCCATCACCGTCTCGCCCGCATCGCTAATCTGGTGCCATGGGGATGTCATTTGAGTCGTACGTGCGCCAGCAGTTGATGGAGCTGGCGCATCGGCGCGCCAAGGCCGAAGTGATGGCGGCCGTGCGCGAAGCTCTGGAACAGGGTCCGAGCCCGGGTGCCGATGAGAACACCATCCTCGGCAGCCTGCGGGAGCTGCGTGGTGAGTGACGAGATCGTGGTCGATGCCGCGTCGCGTTGGCCGCGCGGCTGGACATGGCGCTACTCACGGGGGACGCGAAGCCGAGCGAGACCCCGACGATCGTGCGCACTGTCCCGACGCATGCGCGCCTGGGCAATGATGTCGGCCGGATCCGGCGCGTCAGAACCCGCACCGCAGTGACGGTCCAGATCCTCTTCGATCTCGGCCAGACGTTGCCCATTCCCGTTGAAACGAGTGTCTGACCGCTCGTCGCCCGTCACCCGACGACCGTCGGGATCAACATGTGCCGTTCCAGATGCTCCCACGCGCACACCACGTGGTCGTCCGTGAACATTCGCGCCTTGCGCTGGGTCCACCCTCGGACAAACCGCGCCGCGCGGGCAGGGTTGCCGGCTCCACCGTGTACCGCGGCCCAGTGAGTGCTGGCGAGCAACTCGAGTTCGTACGGACCCTCGAATCCCTCCACCAAGCGAAGCGTTGGTGTCACCAGGCCGTTTCGCACATCCTTGCCCGAGTCACGGATGAACTGCTCACTGGCGGCCAAGCCGGCCGGAGTGGGCGAGATCGGAGCGAGCTCACGCACTGGGCGAGTCCCGTCGCCAAAACCATCGAGGAACGAACCTTCCATCTCTTGGATCAAACGACGGACCGCATCGCTGTAGGGGCCGTAAGTACCGCGAGTGAAATTCAGCCGCAATCGAGGAACCGCGAGCGTGGCGAAATATAGCAGTTTCTGTATCTCAAGGTGGGAGGCACTAGTGGTCGGTTCGTCCGGTGCCAGGTCGATTTTCTGTGGCGCGTAGGACCGAATCATTTCAATAAGGCCTGAGCCAGCCCACGTCATTGAGACTGAGCCGCCGTGGAGCGGACGGTGGACATGCTCTGGCGGGTAGACACGGACATCGACGTCGTCAAGCACGCCGAGGTGGCGCACAATCGCTTCCTTGACGTCAGGCCAGTCAAGTCCGCCGTTACCGGCGCCCAGGGCCGGCACTGCGAGTGAACTCAGACCGAGTTCCCGCACCACCCGGATGAGATCGGCCAATCCGGCCTCGATCTCCGAGATACGTGAGCGGGCCCGCCAGTGACCTTGGTTGGGAAATTGATGATGTAGCGCGGACTGCCCAGCTCGGCGACCGGCACAACGAACATGCGGCCAAGCCGTACCTCATCCCGTTCACATGCGACCGCATACTGACGGAAGTTCTCCGGGAATCGCCGCTTGAACTGCAAGGCAATGCCCTTGCCCATCACGCCAACGGTGTTGACTGTGTTGACCAGCGCGTCAACCTCGGCGGCCAGGAGGTCACCGGTGCGATACGTGATCATGGCGACTCCTCCCTTCGGCTCTCCCGCGAGTCCGATCACTGGTACAGGAAGCATGGCTGCACCTCATAATGCCTGGTTCCTCCGACAGTCCGCATCGTTTGACGCGCCATGTCGTCACCTCGGGGTGTCGAAACGACCACATGAGTGATCAGAGTCACTGGAAGTCGGCCCAGGATCAGGAGCTCGGCGGCTCGGCGAGTTTGCCTGTTCAGGTCATCAGGCGTGTTACTCCACATGAACTGGGTCATGAGGTGAAAGTCGATGAACGAGCCGATCCCATCGAGATCGCGACGGAAGCGGACGACCGGCGACGCCGCGTTGCCGTCACTGACGCACCAGGTCAGGCCCGCGTCGATCACATCCCGTATACGCACGCCGAGCATCACCAATCCCGCATGATCGCCACGGTACTGCGCCCGACCACTGATCACTGTGCGCAGCATCGGCGATCGCGGAGCGAAGTAGAAGGGCACATGATCCCCTACCGTGACACGTGGCGGCTAGTCCGGGCCGCCAGGACGAACTGGCCGCTCCAACCGACGTCGCTTGATGTCCACGGCCCCGACACCATCCGCCGGTCGAGCTTCGCGATCAGGCTTGAGATGGCCGTCCTGGACAATGCGGCGCAGGTTCGACCAAGTGGTGAAGTGCCAAACCAACCATTCACCCGGCGAATCGATGCGCGGCTGCGACGAGCCGGCGGAGTCCCGGTACGTGCTCCGATACAACAGCTCACTCGCCAACCACGCCCAAGCGAGCGCCGACGCCGCGTCCGATAGTCGGATCAGCCGCGGAGAGTGTCGAGGACGAGCGGGGTTGGCGGCAGCGCGGAGCCAGCCGGCTCGGCGATCGTCCACGCCCCCTCCAACGCGGCCAGGGCGGCCGGCACCAGCGACGGATCGTCGGTACGCAGTTCCAGCAGCGGCTGGCCGGCCGATACCCGGTCCCCCGGTTTGGCCAGGCACAAGACGCCGGCGGCGTGCTGCACCGGATCCTCCTTGCGCGCCCGGCCCGCGCCCAATCGCCAGGCCGCCACGCCGACCGGATAGGCATCCAACCGAGTCAACACACCATCTTCGGCCGCCTCGATCACCCGCCGATGCCTCGCCTCGGGCAAAGTCGCGTCCGGATCGCCACCCTGAGCACGGATCATCCGCTGCCACACTTCATAGGCCCGACCGGACGCCAGCACCACAGCCGGGTCCACATCGGACACCCCGGCCAGCGCAAGCATCTCCCGAGCCAGCGTCACCGTCAACGCGACCACATCGGCCGGCCCGCCGCCGCGCAGCACATCCACCGCCTCGGCCACCTCGACCGCGTTGCCGACCGCGATTCCCAACGGAGTGGCCATGTCGGTGAGCACGGCGCTGACCCGAATCCCATGCTGGGTACCGATATCCACCAACGAGCGAGCCAGTTCCCGGGCGTCGTCCATTGTCTTCATGAACGCCCCGGAGCCGACCTTGACGTCCAGCACCAACGCGCCCGCGCCCTCGGCGATCTTCTTGCTCATGATCGAGCTGGCGATCAGCGGAATCGACTCGACCGTGCCGGTGACGTCACGCAGCGCGTACAGCTTGCGGTCGGCGGGGGCCAAGGTTGGCGTGGCGGCCGCGACCACCGCGCCGACATCGCCCAGCTGGGCGAGAATCTCCGCGTTGGACAGGTTCGCCCGCCAGCCTGGGATCGACTCCAGTTTGTCCAGCGTGCCACCGGTGTGACCGAGCCCGCGCCCGGACAGCTGCGGCACGGCGACCCCGCACGCGGCCACCAGCGGCGCCAGCGTCAGGGTGATCTTGTCCCCGACCCCACCGGTCGAGTGCTTGTCCACGGTCGGCCGCGCGACGCCGGCCAGCGACAGCCGCTCGCCGGAGTCGATCATCGCGTGAGTCCACCGGGACGTCTCGCCGGCGGTCATCCCGTTGCAGCAGATCGCCATCGCCAGCGCCGCCATCTGCTCGTCCGCGACGATGCCCCGGGTGTAGGCGTCGACCACCCAGTCAATCTGGTCGTCGGTCAGCCGGCCGCCGTCCCGCTTGACCCGAATGACGTCCACCGCGGCGAAATCGGTCATCGACTGTCCATTGTGAACGCATCGGGCAGGACATCGCGCATCGGACGGGCTCCTTGCGGCGTGTCGAGCAGGCAGTCCGGGCCGCCCAGTTCGTAGATGATCTGCCGGCACCGGCCGCACGGCATCAGCAGTTCACCGGCGTCGCTTCGGCAGGCGACCGCGACGAACCGGCCCCCGCCGGTCAGCCACAGCTGTCCGGCCATGGTGCACTCCGCGCACAGTGTCAGCCCGTACGAGGCGTTCTCCACGTTGCAGCCGACCACCACCCGGCCGTCGTCGCACACCGCGGCCGACCCGACCCGCAGGCCCGAGTACCGGCAGTACGCGTGGCCGGCGGCCTCGATCGCGGCCGTGCGCAGCGGATCCCAGTCGACCATGGTCAACCGACCGTATAGGGCTGGCCGTCGGCGGCTGGCGGACGCACCCGGCCGACCAGGCCGGCGACGGCGAGGATGGTCGCGATGTAGGGCGCGGTGAGCAGCAGGTTCGGGTTGATCGGCGAACCTGTCTGGCTCAGCAGATACTGCAACTCGGTGGCGAACCCGAACAGCAGCGCCGCCGACACCGCGCCGACCGGCGTCCACCGGCCGAAGATCATCGCGGCCAGCGCGATGAACCCGATCCCGTTGGTCATGTTGGCGCCGAAGACGTTCTGCAGTCCGCTGCCGATCACCAGGGAAGCGCCGCCCAACCCGGCCAGCGCGCCGGCCAGCAACACCGCCTGGTACCGGATGCGCGGCACGCTGATGCCGACCGTGTCCGCGGCCCGCGGATGCTCGCCCACCGCCCGCACCCGCAGCCCCCACCGGGTATGGAACACTCCGATGTAGACGATGATGACCAGCGCGTATGTCAGGTACAGCAAAACCGAGCCGTCGAACAGCACCGGGCCGACCACCGGGATGTCGCCCAGCAGCGGGACCTTCACGACCGGGAAGAACGCCGGCAGGTTGAGCTGGTTGGGGAACTGGGACAGCAGCTTGTTGAACAGGAAGTTGGTCATGCCCAGCGCGAAAACGTCCAGCACCACGCCCACGATCACCTGATCGACCAGGTAGCGGATGGACAGCACGGCCAGTGCGGCGGCCAACAGCACCCCGACGATCACCCCGCCGAGCAGGCCCGCCCAGGCGCTGCCGACGACCGTCGCCACCACCGCGGCTCCGAACGCGCTCATCAGCAGCTGACCCTCGATCGCGACGTTCACCACCCCGGACCGCTCCCCCAGCAGGCCGGCCAGCGACCCGAGAATGAGCGGAAGGGCGAACGGGAACAGCGAACTGGCCAGCAGCACGGTCAGGTTCAGGCCGTTGGGCGACCCGGCGACCGCCCAGATCGTGAACGCGGTGACCAGCCCGAAGATGAACAGCGACGCGCACCATCGGGCCGCCAGCACCCCGGTGATCCGCAGCATGCCGGCCACCACCGCGATCGCGCACAGCACCAGCACCACCGGTCGCGCGGTGAATGTCGCGCTGCCCAACTGAAGGGCGTCGTTGGTGCGGGAGAACACCAGCGTCGTGCGCATCCCGGCCCGGCTGCCCAGCCCGAACAACACCACGCCGAGCAACCCGAACAGGATCTGCAGGCCGCCGACGAACAGGTGCCTGGGCACCCTGGTCCGGCGCACCGTGCTCACCGTGACCGCGAGATTCGTGGTCACGCCGGTCAGCATGCCGGCCGCCCGGCCGCGCAGCCGGAACAGCGCGCGGATCAGCCTGGGCGCCGCGATGAAGATGACGATCAGCGCCTCGATCACCGTCACGATGTCGATCGGCACCCCGTTGCCGGACTGCCCAGCCAGCGCGGACTGGGCCGCGGTCACCGCCTGCATGGTCCGGCCGCCGGCCTTCAGCCCGCCGATCAGCAGGCCGGCGCCGACGGTCCCCCACGGTGAGGTGCGGCCCAGCAGCGCCACGGTGATCGCGTCGAAACCGATGTTGGACGAGATGTTCGGCGTGACCTGATAGGACGTCGCGCCGCCCAGCGTCAGAATCGCGCCGCCCAGCCCGGCGAGCGCGCCGGCGAGCAGCATCGCCTGCATGGTCGAGCCGCCGACGCTCATCCCCGCGGTCCGCGCGGCGGCCGGATTCTGGCCGACCGCGCGCAGCCGGAACCCGATGGTGCTCCGGTACAGCAGCCACCAGACGCCGGCCGCCGCCAGCAGCGCCAGCACGATGCCCAAGTCCAGGGTCAGCCCGGACACCGGAACCGCCGGCAGTTGCGCATTGCCGTCGATGACCTTGCTGGCCTGCGGATTCGTCGGGTCCACCACCCCGTGCAGGCCGAGCAGGTAGCGCAGCCCGTACAACGCGATGTAGTTGAGCATGATCGTGGTGATCACCTCGTGCGCACCGGTGCGCGCCTTGAGGAAACCGACGATGAAGCCCCAGAACCCGCCGGCCAGCACACCGGCGGCCAGCGCGACCAGCCAGTGCAGCACGGCCGGCAGGGGCACGTCGAAACCGACCAGGCCGGCGGTGAACGCGCCGGCGACGATCTGCCCCTCGCCGCCGATGTTGAACAGCCCGGACCGGAACGCCAGCGAGATGCCGAGGCCGGCGCAGATCAGCGGCGCGGACGTGTAGAGCGTGCTGGCGATCGGGCCGAAGATGCCGGCTGCCGAGCCGTCGTTGTGCACGTTGTAGACCGCGCCGGAGAACATCGCCTCATACGCGGTGGACACCACCCGCCAGGCGTCGGCGAAGAAATCGCCTGGCGCGGCGAAGAAGTAGCCGAGATCGGTACGCACCTGATCATCCGAGAAGATCATCAGCAGCGCGCCGATCACCAACGCGACCACGATCGCCAGCAGCGTCACCAGCCAGGTGTCCGAACGGACCCGCCGCTGTTCCACCGCCGGTTCCGGCGCGGTCACGGCCGATCCTCCGGTTCGGACTCCCGTTCCTCCACAATGGTCAGTGCGCTGGGATGTCGCTCAGCCTCGACGCGCGCCTGCTCGGCCGCCACCCCGGCCATCATCAGCCCGACCTCGTCCCGGGACGCGCCGGCCGGCAGCACGCCGATGATCCTTCCCCGGTACAGCACGGCGATCCGATCGGCCAGCGCCAACACCTCGTCCAGTTCGGTGGACACGATCACCACCGGAGTGCCCCGGTCCCGCTCGGCGACGATCCGCCGGTGAATGAACTCCTGCGCGCCGACGTCCACGCCCCGCGTCGGCTGGGAGGCCACCAACAGCTTCAGCGGCCGGGACATCTCCCGGGCCAGCACCACTTTCTGCTGGTTTCCGCCGGACAGCGTGCTGGCCGGCGCGTCCGCCGAGGACGTGCGCACGTCGAACTCCTCGACCTGCGTCCGCGCGTTACGCCGGATCTCGCTGGGCCGCAACGAAAGTCCCCGACCGAACGGCGGCCGGTCGTAGGAGTCCAGCACAAGGTTCTCCGCCACCGAGAACCCGCCGACCAGGCCGTCGTGCTGGCGATCCTCGGGCACGTAGCCGACCCCGTCGGCGAGGATCTGC
The DNA here is from genome assembly GCA_035552275.1 of Pseudonocardiaceae bacterium. Classification (GTDB taxonomy): domain Bacteria; phylum Actinomycetota; class Actinomycetes; order Mycobacteriales; family Pseudonocardiaceae; genus DASVLX01. The sequence continues at coordinate 18,070 of DASZLR010000038.1, forward strand.
CGAGGCGAGCGGCCGATCAGCGAGCGGCCGTGCAGGGTGATCGAGCCGTGCTCGGGAACCCGCAGGCCGAGAATCGCCTCGACCAGTTCTTCCTGCCCGTTGCCCTGCACGCCGGCCAGCGCGACGATCTCGCCGGCCCGCACGTCCAGGCTCAGCCCGTCGACGGTCACGATGTCGCGGTCGTCCCGGACGGTCAGCTCGGTGACCCGCAGAGCCACATGCTCGGTGTCCGTGGCTTTCGCCGGCTGGCGGTCCACCATGAGCTGGACATCGCGGCCGACCATCATCGCGGCCAGCTCGTCCTCCGGGGTGGTCGGCGCGACCGCGCCACCAGCGCCGACGACCGCGCCGCGCCGGATCACCGTGATCCGGTCCGCGACCGCCTTCACCTCACGCAGCTTGTGGGTGATGAACACGATCGACTTGCCGGCCGTGCGCAGTTCGCCCATCACCCGGATCAGCTCGTCGATCTCCTGCGGGGTGAGCACGGCGGTCGGCTCGTCCAGGATCAGCACCTCGACGTCGTGCACCAGCGCCTTGAGGATCTCCACCCGCTGCTGCACGCCGACCGGCAGGTCACCGACGATCGCGTCCGGGTCGACGGCGAGGCCGTAGCGCTTCGACAGCTCGCGCACCGCCGTCCGCGCGGTCGCCCGGTCCAGCCGGCCGAACGGGCCGGTGGTCCACTCGCGACCGAGCATCACGTTCTCCGCCACGGTGAACACCGGCACCAGCATGAAGTGCTGGTGCACCATGCCGATGCCGGCGGCGATCGCGTCGCCGGGGCCACGAAACCGGCGCGGATCGCCGTCGACCAGGATCTCCCCGGCATCCGGTTGGTACAGCCCGTACAGCACGTTCATCAGCGTCGACTTGCCGGCGCCGTTCTCCCCGAGCAGCGCGTGGATCTCGCCGGGCCGCACCACCAGGTCGATGGCGTCATTGGCGACCAGCGTGCCGAACCGTTTGGTGATGGCGCGCAGTTCCAGCCGCACCTCCGGTCAGCCCTTGGGCTGGCTTGGCGAGGTGATCTTGATCGTGCCGGCGATGATCTGCTGCTGGATCTGGGTCAGCTCGGACTTCAGGCCGGCCGGCACCTTCGAGTCGAAGTCGTGGAACGGAGACAGGCCGACCCCGGTGTTGGCCAGCGTGCCGACGTAGTCCTTGGTCGAGTAGGTGCCGCCGGACGCGCCCTCCACGGCCGTGGTCACCGCGTCCGCCACGTTCTTGTAGGCGGTGGACAGGAACACGCCCTGATACTGCGGGTCGGACACGAAGCCGTCGCTGTCCACCCAGATCACCACGGCCTTGCCGGCCGAGGACTGCGCGGCCGCCGCCGCGCCCAGCCCGGTGCCGCCGGCGACCGGGAAGACCACGTCCGCGCCCTGCTGCATGAAGTTGGTGGCCAGCGTCTCGCCCTTGGTCTGGTCGGTGAACGAGCCGGCGAAGCTGCCGTTCTGGGTCGCCTCGGACCAGCCGAGCACCTGGACGGTCTTGCTCTTCTGCTTGTTGTAGTACTGCACGCCTTCCCAGAAGCCGTCCATGTAGATGGTGACCGGCGGGATGTCCAGGCCGCCGTAGGTGGCCACCTTCCCGGACGTGCTGTACCCGGCGGCGAGGTAGCCGGCCAGGAAGCCGGCCTGCGCGGTGTTGTACTGCAGACCCAGCACGTTGGTGCCGTTGCCCGGCGCGTCGACCTCGGCGAAGTGCTGCTTCGGGTTGGCCTTGGCCGCGTCGTCGGTGGCCTGCTGCATCAGCCCGCCGACGGTGACGATGAGGTTGCAGTTGCCGGCGACGAGCTGCGCGATGTTGGGGCCGTAGTCGTTCTCGGAGGTGGACTGCAGGAACCGGGGAGTGGCCGACTTGCCGTCCGCCTTCGCCTTCTGCATGCCCGCCCAGGCCGAGGCGTTGAACGACTTGTCGTTGATGCCGCCGGTGTCGGTCACCATGCAGGCGCTGAAGTTGGACCCGGAGCTGCCACCGGATCCGGTCGAGCTGGGCTTGCTCCCACAGGCGCTCACCACGAGACCGAGGGCGATCAGCCCGGCCAGCGCGGATACCCCGGAAAGTCGGCGCATGGGTTCCCCTTCCCTAGCACACCGCTTGTTGGCGGTCTATTCGCGAGAACGTACCTCCCGCTGCGACATATGCCACTCAACTCGACGGGCGACGTAACCGAATCGTGCTTACTACTTGCCAGTAGCATTCCTGGCTACTAATCAGTAATATGATCTCCATCGGTCAGGCGAGGCAGATCACTGGATCGGTGCAGAAACCCGTGTCGTCACGCTGACCAGCGAGGGCCGCGACGAACCGGGAAAACCACGATCCATTCGCCGCCTGTCTTATGGATCACAACGGGCCTCGCCGCCTACGACGGCGTTCGGCCGTGGAGTTAGCATCCCGTAAGTCCCAGGCCCGTGACCGCAGGAAATACAGATTGACTGCCGGCTGCCGACTGTCTGGGCACCCGCTGACGCGACCAGTGACAGCCCACCAGTGACGTTGGAGGCCGAACGCCTTGTCCACCACGGCCAGTCCCGATCTCTCGGCGCCCCCGGACGCCCCGTCCGGCGGTGCGCGCGGCGGCAAGCTGTACCGGGGCGACCTGGGCATGTGGTCCTGGGTCGCGCACCGGATCACCGGCGTGCTCACCTTCTTCTTCCTGTTCGCGCACGTGCTGGACACGGCGCTGGTGCGGGTCTCGCCGAACGCCTACGACAAGGTCATCAGCCTCTACAAGAACCCGCTGGTCAACCTGATGGAGCTGGGCCTGGTCGGCGCGGTGCTCTACCACGCGCTCAACGGCCTGCGGGTGATGCTGGTCGACTTCTGGGCCAAGGGACCGCGCTACCAGAAGCTGATGCTGTGGGTGATCATCGCGGTCTGGGTCGCGGTGATGATCCCGGGCGCCTACTTCATGTTGCAGTACAACGTCGAGAAACTGTTCGGGAGCAACTGACATGGCCACGACAACAGGCCCCACCACCGAACTGGTGCTCGACAGGCCCCGCTCGCCCCGCCGCCCGGCCGCCCGGCGCAGCAACTTCGAGCTCTACAGCTGGCTGTTCATGCGACTGTCCGGGCTGGCGCTGATCGTGCTGGTGCTCGGGCACCTGTTCATCATGAACATCCTCGACGGCGGTGTGCACCGGATCAACTTCGCGTTCGTCGCCGGCCGCTGGTCCTCGCCGTTCTGGCAGTTCTGGGACCTGTCCATGCTGTGGCTGGCCGAGATCCACGGCACCAACGGCCTGCGCACGGTGATCAACGACTACGCCCGCCGCGACGGCACCCGGTTCTGGCTGAAGATGCTGCTCTACACCTCGGCGCTGCTGATCCTCGCGCTGGGCACGTTCGTGATCTTCACGTTCGACCCGAACCTGAACAGCAACTAGCCGAACCAGCCGAACCCCGCCACGAGCCTTCAGGAAGAAGCGGACATGCAGTTCCACAAGTACGACGTGGTGATCGTCGGCGCGGGCGGCGCGGGCATGCGCGCGGCCATCGAGGCCGGTCCCCGCGCCCGCACCGCGGTGCTCACCAAGCTCTACCCGACCCGCTCGCACACCGGCGCCGCGCAGGGCGGCATGTGCGCGGCGCTGGCCAACGTCGAGGAAGACAACTGGGAGTGGCACACCTTCGACACCATCAAGGGCGGTGACTACCTGGTCGACCAGGACGCGGCGGAGATCATGTGCCGGGAGGCCATCGACGCCGTCCTCGACCTGGAGAAGATGGGCCTGCCGTTCAACCGGACCCCGGAAGGCAAGATCGACCAGCGGCGGTTCGGCGGCCACACCCGGCAGCACGGCGAGGCGGCGGTGCGCCGGGCCTGCTACGCGGCCGACCGCACCGGGCACATGATCCTGCAGACGCTGTACCAGAACTGCGTCAAGCACGACATCCAGTTCTACAACGAGTTTTATGTGCTCGACGTCTGTCTCACTGAGACCGAGGACGGCCCGGTCGCCTCCGGCGTGGTCGCCTACGAGCTGGCCACCGGCGAGATCCACGTCTTCCAGGCCAAGGCGATCGTGTTCGCCACCGGCGGCGCCGGCAAGGTCTTCAAGACCACCTCCAACGCCCACACGCTCACCGGCGACGGGCTGGGCGTGCTGTTCCGGCGCGGTCTTCCGCTGGAGGACATGGAGTTCTACCAGTTCCACCCGACCGGCCTGGCCGGCCTGGGCATCCTGATCTCCGAAGCGGTGCGCGGCGAGGGCGGCATCCTGCGCAACGGTGAGGGCGAACGGTTCATGGAGCGGTACGCGCCGACCATCAAGGACCTCGCACCCCGGGACATCGTGGCCCGGTCGATGGTGATCGAGGTGCGCGAGGGCCGCGGCGCCGGCCCGCACAAGGACTACGTGCTGCTGGACGTCACCCATCTGGGCGCCGAGGTGCTGGAAGCGAAGCTGCCGGACATCACCGAGTTCTCCCGCACCTACCTGGGCGTCGACCCGGTGAAGGAGCCGGTGCCGGTGTTCCCGACCTGTCACTACCTGATGGGCGGCATCCCCACCAACGTGCACGGCGAAGTGTTGCGGGACAACGACACCGTGGTGCCCGGCCTGTACGCGGCCGGTGAGTGCGCGTGCGTGTCGGTGCACGGCTCGAACCGGCTGGGCACCAACTCGCTGCTGGACATCAACGTGTTCGGCCGGCGGGCCGGCATCGCCGCCGCCGAGTACGCCACCAGCCACGAGTTCGTGGAACTGCCGGACACACCGGCCACGATGGTGGAGGAACAGCTGATCGGGCTGCTGTCCGAGCAGGGCACGGAGCGGGTGGCCACCATCCGCACCGAACTCCAGGCCACAATGGACACCAACGCGTCGGTGTACCGGACCGAGGAGACCTTGAAGCAGGCGCTGCACGACGTGCAGGCGCTCAAGGAGCGGTACGCGCACATCTCGGTGTCCGACAAGGGAAAGCGGTTCAACACCGACCTGCTGGAAGCCGTCGAGCTGGGCTTCCTGTTGGAGCTGGCCGAGCTTCTGGTCGTCGGCGCGCTGGCCCGCAAGGAGTCGCGCGGCGGGCACGCCCGCGAGGACTACCCGAACCGCGACGATGTGAACTTCATGCGCCACACCATGGCGTACAAGCAGGGCGAGGGCCTGAGCGCGGACATCCGGCTGGACTACAAGCCCGTGGTGCAGACCCGTTACGAGCCGATGGAGCGGAAATACTGATGACTGCCATTGCGGAGCCGCAGACCGGCGTCCGGGGCGACCAGCCGCCGACGCCCCCCGGCGCCACCACGATCACGGTGAAGATCCACCGGTTCAATCCGGAGCTGCACGACGAGCCGGAGTGGGAATCGTTCGACGTGCCCGCGCTGCCCACCGATCGGGTGCTGAACCTGCTGCACTACGTGAAGTGGTACCAGGACGGCACGCTGAGCTTCCGGCGCTCGTGCGCGCACGGCGTGTGCGGCTCGGACGCGATGCGGATCAACGGGGTGAACCGGTTGGCCTGCAAGGTGCTGGTCCGCGATCTGCTGGCCGGCGGCGGCAAGCCCACCACGGTCACCATCGAGCCGATCAAGGGCCTGCCGGTGCAGAAGGACCTGATCGTGGACATGGAGCCGTTCTTCGAGGCGTACCGGGCGGTCAAGCCGTACCTGATGGCCTACGGCAACGAGCCCACCCGCGAACGCATCCAGTCCCAGGCCGACCGCGCCCGGTTCGACGACACGACCAAGTGCATCCTGTGTGCCGCCTGCACCACCTCGTGCCCGGTGTACTGGACCGACGGCTCGTACTTCGGCCCGGCGGCGATCGTGAACGCGCACCGGTTCATCTTCGACTCGCGCGACGACGGCGCCGAGGAACGGCTGGACATCCTCAACGACCGTGAGGGCGTGTGGCGCTGCCGGACCACGTTCAACTGCACCGACGCCTGCCCCCGGGGCATCCAGGTGACCAAGGCCATCCAGGAAGTCAAGCGGGCGCTGCTGTTCAACCGCACGTAGCGCCGCGTCATGTCCTCCGGGTCACCGTGCTCGGCAGCATCTCGGCGCCGTCCTCGGCAGCACAATGGATCAACACCAACAGAGCATCGTCGCTGATGACAATGACCAGCCGGTGGTCGACGCTTCCCGCTATCTGGGCTACGAATAACGACCCGACGTGAACCGGGTCACCGTGCGCCGGTGACCTCGTGCTCGGCCGGCGCCTGCGAATCGGGCGCCGGGCTGCCCGATCGACGCAGGGCCAGCAGACCGCGGATGCCGAGCACGGCGATGGCGGTGCCGGCCAGGAACGACACGACGGACAGCACCAGGTGCACGTCGAAGAACGCGGTCGGGCCGCCGTCCGCGAAGGACCGCGGATCGGCCGAGATGTTCTTCATGAACGTGGGCCAGATCACCCACGTCCAGACGCCGAACACAACCAGCAACCAGGAAACCGTCCGGGACAACCGCACGGCTCCAGTATCTCCGGTGTCGAGTGTCGCGCCGGCAGGGGGTGCCGTTAGCCTGCCAGGGTGCGCCTCACCGACGTCAGGCCAACCGCCGCCCTTGCGCTGACGCTGTGTGTGTTGGTCGGTCTCGCCGTGCTCGCGTCGCCCGCTGCCCTCGCCGCGATTGATTCCGTTGCGGCCCAAGGCACGTCCGCGATCTGCCCGAGCAACGTCGCCCCGCCGCCGCCGGTCGACACCTCCGAGGCGCTGACACCCGGGGAGACCAGCCCAACGCCGCTGCCGGCGCCGAGCACGCCGGTCGGTGGCACTCGAATGGGTGAGTGTGGCGCGGTTCTGCCGGCCGGCGCGCCCGCGCTGCCGACCGACCTGGCCTTCACCTCCTGGGTGATCGCCGACCTGGACACCGGTCAGGTTCTGGCTGCCCAGGACCCGCACGCCCGGGAACGGCCGGCCTCGCTGATCAAGCTGCTGCTGGCGCTGGTGGCGTCCCGCGAACTCAACCCGGCCACCGTGGTCACCGGCACGCAGGACGACGCCAACCAGCAGGGCACCCGAGTCGGTGTCGGTCCCGGCGGCCAGTACACGAACGCCCAGCTGGTGCACGCGCTGCTGATGGACTCCGGCAACGATGTCGCGCACGCGCTGGCGATGCAGCTGGGCGGCATGCAGGCCGCGGTGACGAAGATGAACGCGCTGGCCAGCCAGCTCGGCGCGACCGACACCCGAGCGGCCACCCCATCCGGCCTGGACGGCGCCGGCATGTCGACGTCGTCCTATGACCTGATGGTGATTTTCCGCACCGCGCTGCGGAATCCGCTGATCGCCGACGCCGTGCACACCACCTCGATGCAGTTCCCCGGTTTCCCCGGCCATCCGGGTTTCGCGATCTACAACGACAATCCGCTGCTCACCCAGTATCCGGGCGACCTCGGCGGCAAGACCGGCTACACCGACGACGCGATGCACACCTACGCGAACGCGGCCGACCAGAACGGCCACCGCGTGGCGCTGATCGCGATGCACGGCACCAACCACCTCGTCGGCATGTACGCCAACGCCAAAGAGCTGATGAGCTACGGCTTCCAGTTGGAGAACCTGCGCACCCAGCCGGTCGGCCAGGTGGTGTCGGTTTCGCTGCCGCCGGCGACCTCCAGCGATGGCGTGGACAGCGTCGCCCAGGTGGGTGGCGCGTCCGGCCTCGGCGGGGGGCCGGCCGTAGCGGCGGTCACCGATCCGCCGAGCCCGGCGATGTCCGCGTTCGGCACCGTGGGCATGCCGCTGACCGTGATCGCGGCGATCATCGTCGGCGCCGCCGGCGTGCTGTACTGGCGGCGGCGCAAGGCGAAGCTCGCCCGGCTGGCCAGGTTGGCCCGCGGCAAGTAACGTCCCGCCCGCGCCGACCGGCTACTCACCCTGGTGATCGAGGCCTGACTCGGAGCCGACCGACAGCCGGCGGCGGGCGGCACCGAATCTGGGTCCCACTATCGAGCCGACCAGCGCGCCGGCCGCCAGCAGCGCGGCCACGCCGGCGGGACTGACACCACGGCGACTGACCACCACTGGCCGGATCACCGCCGGCGAGGGAGCCGGAATCCGTTTGGCCGCCGCTGTTCCGGTCGTGGCAGTGGATGTAGCGGTCCAGGCGGCGGCGAGCAACACCAGCCGGGACACCAGGTTCGCGAACACCAGCAGGCCGATGATCGAGCCGAACACCGACGCTGTCGGCGAGGCCGTCGCGCCCTTGAGCAGCAAGGTGGCCGCCTGCTTGAGAATCTCGAACCCGATCGCGGCAATGAGCGCGCCCCGCGCCGCGCCGCGGAAGGAGACCCGCTCCCGCGGCAGCCGGGCCAGCACCCAGCCGAACACGAGCCAGTTCGCGGCGACCGACAGCACAACGGTGGCCGCCACCCACAGCACGTGCGCCCAGCCGGCGTGCGCGAGCCCGGCCAGTCGCAGCAGATACGAACCGAGCCCGGTGCCGGCGGCCGTGAGGGCGAAGGACACCACGAGCGCCAAGCCCAGGCTGGCGAGCTTGCCCAGGTCGTCAATCATCTTGCGGGGCAACGGTTTTTGCGGCGGCCGCAGATCCCACTGCACGGTCAGCGCGTCCCGCAGGCTGCCCATCCAGCCGACCCCGGCGTAGAGGGCGAGCAACAGCCCGACGATGCCGATGGTGTCCCGCGCCTTGACCGCGGTCTTCACCATGTCGCCGATGGTGGTGCCCAGCGAGCCGGGCATCGCCTTCACGATGCCGTCCTGCAACTCGTCAAACAGGGTGGGATTGCCGGCCAGCACGAACCCGGTGAGCGCGAACCCGACCATCAGGATCGGCATCACCGACAGCACGCTGAAGTAGGTCATGGCCGCGGCGTAGTAGTTGCCGTGCCGCTCGTTGTACGACTCGTTGGCCCGCAGCACGTGATCGAGCCACGGATAACGCCGGCGCAACCGAGCGATCAGCCCGGGAATGTCCACCATGGACCGAACGTAACCAGTTCACCGGCTGGTCGCAACGCGAACGGGTGAACGTTCCGCAAAACTGGACCTAGCCTGAGTTTCCTGTGACGACAGACGATAGTTGGCATGAAAAGCTGCCGCCGACCTGCGAGCGTTCCGACGATGCTCGCGCATCCGACGGTCTTGATCCCTCACGGGCGGTCTTCGTCTCGTGGGCTCGATCTTCTCGCGGGTCAGTGGTCCGCGGATGCGCTCTCGGGCTGTCGGGATCGACGCAGGATGTCGAGTGCCGCCGTCCGGGATACGACCGGCCGGTAGCCGAGGTCCTTGACGGCCTTGTCGGTGCGCAGGGTGCAGGTCTGCCCGATGAACCAGCATGCCGGCACCGGAACGACGTGGGCCGCGGTGTCGAGGTCGATGTCAGGAATCGGGGTGTCGACGTCGTAGATGTCGAAGACGGTCTGCATGAACTCGCGGAACTGCACGGGTTCCTGGTCGGTGATGAAGTAGGCCTGGCCGGGCTCGCCGTGCTGCCAACCCCGGAGCAGGCCCTCGACAGCGTTGTCGACGAAGGTGATATCGGTCGTGTGGCGGCCCCCGTCGATCCACGAGAACTGCCCTGCCTCTGCCATGGCGGCGAAGCCGTCGGTAACCGGGCTTCCGGCACCCCAGACGAATTTGGGGCGGATGGAGACCGTGGTGAAATCTTGCGTGTTCGCGTCCAGCACGATGGCCTCAGCCTGCGCCTTGACTGCGCAGTACGCTGCGGGTGAGTCCGGCCGCAAGGGCGCTGTTTCATCAACATCGATGAGAGGGTCGCCGGCCAGCAGCGCGGCCTCGCTGCCACAGTTCACGAAGCGGGCAACCTGGGCATGGCGTGCGACTTGCAGCGCGGCCCGGGTGCCATCGACGGTCACCAGCTGGTGCCTGGCGAGGTCGGCGTCGAGATCGGTCTCGGCCGCCAGGTGGAACAGCACCTCGCTGCCTGACACCGCGTCGCGCCATGAAGCGGGCTCGGTCAGCTCTCCCCGCACCGGTTCCGCGCCCAGAGCCGCGACAGTGTCCGCTGCCGTCGCGCTCCGGACGAGAGCTCGCACGCCGTGCCCCTCGTCCACCAGCCGGCGGATCAGCGCCCGCCCGATGAACCCCGACCCGCCGGTCACAAAAACCTGTGCCATGTCGAACCTCCTGATTTGCGTTCGTGCCCAGCGCCCGATGCGGGCGCCCAAGGTATTCAGCAACCAGCGGTCTCCGGACCTTCCCATCGTGATATTCATAGTTCTGAGGCTTGGCATACAATCTTTTTATGGCGTCCCTTCGTGCGCTCGAATGTCTGGTCGCTGTCGCCGACTGCGGATCAATCACCGAAGCCGCACGGCTGATGCACCTGACCCAACCTGCGGTCTCGCACCAGCTGGCCGAGCTGGAACGGGAGACGCGAACCGCGCTGCTCAACCGCCGTCCGCGCGGGGTGAGCTTGACCCCGGCAGGCAATGCCGCCCTCCCGCATGCCCGTCGGGCGCTCGAGGCCGCCGTGTCGGCCGTGCGCTCGGCTCGCGCGGTCGGCGACGGCACGGGCGGAAGCCTGCGCGTGGCGTGCGCCCAGAGCCTCACCGTGCCCCTCGTCGCCCCAGTCCTGCGAGACTGGCACCGCAGACGCCCACACGTCGTCGTCAGCCTGCGCGAGTCCGCCGTACTCGCCGAGTTGCTCGGCTCCATCGACACCGGCGCAGTGGACATCATGCTGCTACCCGCGCCGGTCCCGCAGGGCTACGTGACCAGCATGGTCGCCGAGGAGGAGATCGTCCTGACGGCACCGGTCGATCACCGTCTGGCCCGGTCGGGCGACGTACATCTGCAGGAACTCAACGGCGTGGCGCTGGTGCATTTCGCGCCGGACAACGGACTGCGCGATTGGTTGGACCGCTCATTCGCAGATGCCGGGGTGCGACCCGAGCCGGTGATGAGCACCTCGATCACCGCAGCCGCGCCCCAACTCGCAGCCGCCGGTCTGGGCGTCTGCGTCACCCCGGTGAGCGCGGTGAGCGCCGGCCTTCCCGCCGCGATCCGGTCCTTCTCGCCGAAGTGGGTCAGGCAGCTGATCGCGGTGACACCGGCACGACCGGATCCGCTCTCCGCCCGCTTCATCACCGACCTCCGCACCCGCGGCGTACGCGTTCCCCGCGACGTCGCCCGACAACTTGCCGGCGGCGACCGCGACGCCGACGCTCACACCTGATCGAACCCGCAGAGGCGATTGATAGGCGACCTCAAGCCGTTGCCTCCAAAAGTCCGACTGGGGACTGTCGGCACATTTCCCTTGCGTGATTGGTCGGCGCGCCTACCGTTGTTGGTCGCACGTTCGTTCGAAAGATCACCTGATCGAGTGATGCGGTTTGGTGATCTTGTGGTGATCATGGATGTATGAGTGATTCACCGGATGTGTTGCGGGCCACGGAGTTGTGGCGTTGCGCCGACGTGGAGTTGCTTGATCGTCTCGCGGAGATCGAGCGGGTCGCGCGTCGGGCGCACGCGGCGATGCTGCGGGTGGTCGCTGAGCTGGACACTCGGGGTGTGGCCGGGGAGGTGGGTTACCGGGACCTGGAGGCGTTGTTGGGTGACCGGTTGACGATCACCCGTGGTGAGGCGAAACAGCGCGTTGCCCGTGCCGCGCAGCTGACCAAGCTCCCGGTGATGGCTGAGGCCGCCGATGCCGGCGTCCTGAATGCCGCGCAGATCGCGGCGATCACCGACACGATCGCCGAGTTGCCGTCGTGGGCCACGGTCGCCGATCACGACCTCGTCGAGGCCACGCTGGTCGAGGGCGCGCGGTACTCGCACGCGGGGGTGTTGCGCCGGTGGGGGCGCCAGTTGCGTGACCGGATCGACCAGGACGGTCCTGAACCGTCGGAGCGGGAGTTGGCCGCGCCCCGCAACGAGCTGCGCTACGCGGTGCGTAACGGGTGGGTTCATTTCAAGGGGCGGCTGGATCCCGAGGCCGGTGCCCTGCTCACCGGGATGCTCTCCACGCTGTCCACCCCCCGTGCGACCGAGGGTGAGCCTGATGTGCGCACCAGCGCCGAACGTCACGGTGACGCGA
>DASZLR010000039.1:0-3222 GCA_035552275.1 Pseudonocardiaceae bacterium
AGGTGAGCGGTCCCTCGCCGCCCCGCTCCCCGGCGAACTCGACCGGGACCGACCGCACCGGGGTCAGCCCCAGGCGGCGCCGGCGGCGCTGACCGGTTCCGGTGCCGGTGCTCATCACTGGTCAGCCGACCTAGCTAGAGAAGCACCAATCCGGGATGCGGCGGAGAGTCTGCTACGGCTATGGGAGGACGCTGCTGTCCGGCACAATGCGCGAGAGCTTGGACAGAAACTAGCGTCAGCCGACAGCACCCAGCGCGCAGTGACCCTGATTGAGCGGGCCGTCCTGGGCCACCCATCGGTGATCCGCTGTCCGCCAATCGACGATCTCGTTGATCTTGCGAATTGAAGCACCTGCCTGAACGCGGGACAGCTCACGCCCGACCGGATCCCTCGACCCGGACGGGCAGATGACGCCACAACCCCAGACGAGCCAGATCGTCGGGGGTCCGGTCGCAGATGACGTACCAGGCGGGCGCCATCGCAGTAGGGCGGCCGGCCAATCGCTGCCGGCACTGCGCGTGGAGGATCTGGGGGGTGATCCTGTGACCGGACGCCGAAACGTAGGCCACAAGCGACTCGGCGGTCCGCGTGCTGGCGACCTCACGGGTCCAGAAGACCTGTGCGGCATCGATATCCGGCACCGAAGCGACCACGTCGTCGAGGAGTTGCTGGACGGCCGGCATCTCGACCCAGCATGAGTCGATCCGCCGCCAGGACGCATCACGGAACACCGGGCTTATGCCGGCCAGTTCGCCGATATCGCGTGCCGGGACGTTCCGACTCTCGGCGGCGACTAGCAACCGCTCGACGGCGAACAGGAAGTCCTCAACCTCCGCGGCAGGAAACCTGCTCTGGTCGGCCCACACCGACAGGCTCACATCATGTCGGGTCAGCCCGAACACCTCGAAATAGAACAGCAACAGGCGCGGATCGGCGTCTGCCCACACCAGCCGTGTGTCCCGCATCGCATTCTCCGCGTCACCTTTTTCCGGCAAGCTGCCGACGTGCCCCGTCGGGACCTGAACCGCGGCACCATTCAAATCGTTCAGCACGCAGTCGCGGTGAAACTCGGTGCCGCGGTCTTCGCTCACGCGACCGATCATCTGCCAGAGGCTTTCGGCGTCGTACTGGCTGTAATAGTAGGCCGTCAGCGCGGCGTTGCGGGTCGCCTGGATGATTCCGTCGAACGTTTCGGCGGTCAGGTCGGCGGAGATGAGCGCGTCCTGTGCGATCGTGCCCACGTAGCCACGGCTGGCCCGAGCGAAACGATTCGCGCAGAGAGCGGTGATCTGGCACCGGTCGTTGATCGTGCGCAGGCCGAGGAGAGTCGCGACGGCGGCCAGGATCACCACCGACTGACTCGCGTGAGTCCGGTCCGCGATCCTGGCCAGAGCAAGTGCGGCAGCCCGCGAGCGCAGGGTCGCCATCCTCGAGCCGTTGTTCGCCGGCGGGTGCCCAGGCACGGCGAGCATGCACTGCGGCGTGCCGCGCAAGGTAGTTTCCCAATACCGCACCGCGGCTTCGGCGCGGGACCTGGCCATAGGCGACATCTCAAGCTGGGCCTGATCTAGCGGATGAAGGGTCGGCGGCTCCGGCGCCCGGCTCGTGCTGTTGCTCATCAGCCGCCGGAAATCGCGCGCGATGATGCCCAGCGAGGCGAAATCGGCTGCCATGTGCGTGAGAACCAGCAGAACCTTGGCCGGGGCGCCACCGGAGGTGATGACCGCGGCCCGAGTCGGCCATTCCCGGTCCAGCGCGAATGGCGCGTTCAGCCGCTGCTTTACCAGCGCCTCTGTGGCGTCTAGCCGACCGCCAGCTTCGTGGACCTCGACCAGCAGCTCACCGGACGCCGTGACCTGCTGGGCCCACTCCCCCGATGTGCCGACCGCGAACAAGGTTCGCAGTGACTCGTGCCGGCTAATGAGCTGGCCGATCGCCCTCGTCACATCGTTCAGCGACCGGCCCGGTGCGACAATGAGCGTCTGGCATTGCACGGCGCCGAAAATGGTTTGATCCGCGGCCCATAGCAGCACGTTCCGCTGGCCTAGGGTGACAGGACCGGAACCGGAACGTGTACCAGAGAACTTCACGGGTACCAGGCGCATCGTCGCTGTCACGAAGGTGCCGGTGCTCATCGCTGGTCAGCCGAGCAGCTCGCGGAACGCGTCGGCCAGCTGCCCGTCCGTGCCGCACTGATGTGTCCGCTGGACAACCGTCGCCGGCAGGGCCGTAGCCGGCGGCCGGCCGAAGACGTCGATCGGCTCGGTGTACGGCGATGGGCGCCAGTCGCGCGCGGCGTCCTGGCTGGCTCGCCACACGCGCAGCGAGCGCGCGACGAACTCGGGTGCCGCGTCGTGCGGTACCAGGTCGCGCTCCTGCCAGCTCGCCAGAATCCGCGGCAGGTCCGACTGCCGGGGCGGCTGCTGCAACCAGGACTCGGTGACGGTATCGGGTGGTTCCAGCAGTTCGGTGTCGATCGCGGCCAGGAGCCGCACGTCGTCGAGTCGCGCGGCCATCTCGTAGGCGACCGCCGCGCCGATGGCGCAGCCGCCGAGCAGATAGGGACCGGTGGGGCGTACCGCCCGGACCGTGTCGACGTAGGCAGCGGCCATCGCCGGCACCGTGCGACGGGGTTCCGCGTCGGAGTAGAGGCCGGCCGCCTGGATGCCGAACACAGCGAACTCCTCACCCAGCGCATGGGCGAGCCGGCAGTACGGGCCGACCTGCCCGTTGTCAGGGTGGACCAGGAACAGCGGAGGACGGGTGCCGTCGCCGTCCTGGATGGCGACGAGCGGGCCGGACAGCGGCTCGGCATGGTCGCGCAGCAGGGTGGCCAGGCGTTCCACGGTCGGGTGTTCGGTCAGCACGTTGAGCGGGAGCTGGACGCCGAACTCCTCCAGGATGGCGTCGATCACCCTGGCGGCGTCCAGCGAGTTGCCGCCGACGCCGAAGAAGTTCTCCCGGATCCCGACGGCGAAGCCGAGGATGTGCTGCCACTGCCGGGCCAGCCAGATCTCCATCGGGTCCCGGGGGCGCTGGTAGCCGGTGTCGATCGTCTCGTCGAGGGCAGGATTCATGGCGGGGTCGCACCATTCTCGTGATGGGGGGCCAGCCGCCAGCGTTGGATCTTGCCGGCCGCCGACCGGGGGACCTGGTCGACGAACGTGAAGTGCTTCGGGATCTTGTAGCCGGCCAGCCGTCGTCCGCAGTGCGCGGCGAGTT
>DASZLR010000040.1:0-11707 GCA_035552275.1 Pseudonocardiaceae bacterium
GCGCTGGTGGACACCAGGGCCGCGTCGATCACCGCAGAGGATCCGGGCGCGAAACTGCTGCCCTACATGCTTTCCGGCGGCACCGACGCGAAGTCGTTTCACAAGCTGGGCATCCGCTGCTTCGGGTTCGCCCCGCTGAAACTGCCCGCCGACCTGGATTTCAGCGCGCTGTTCCACGGCGTGGACGAGCGGGTGCCGGTGGATGCCCTCACCTTCGGCACCAGGGTGCTGGACCGCTTCCTGCGTAACTCCTGACCGCGTGCGTTCTCGTCCCTGATCAGGTGATCAGGTCGGGCACGAACGCGGCGGTGCGGCGGCGGCGCAGCCACACCTTGCGGGTGCCGTCCGCGAACAGCAGCACGCGGGCCAGTTCCCAGCCCGAGAACTCGGCCTGGACGGCCAGTTGGATCATCGCAGCACGTCGGGACAGACCGGCCGGCAGCCGCAGCGGCCGGTACTCCCAGTCTCCGTCGATCACCCCATCGGTCATGGTTGGATCACGTTGACTCCTTCCCCGTCCGCCGACGCGACGAACACGCGCCCGCTGTCCGGATCGACCGCCACCGAGTTCGGTTGGCGGACGGTGGTGAGCCGGTACCGCTGCACCGGCGATCCCCCGGTCATGGCGAAGCCGACGACCTCGTTGCTCGCGGTCAGCGTCACCCAGGCCAGATCCCGCTTTGGGTCGTAGGCGATGCCATACGGCGCGCCCGGCACCGGATATCGCTGCCGCAGCACGACGGTGTTCGCGGTGAACGCGAGCAGTTCGCCGCCCCTGGTGTCGACCACCAGCACCCGGCCGTATTCGTCGACCACCGCGTTGGTCGCGCCGTCGCCGGCCCGCAGCCCGGCCCCGACTTTGGCCGTCGCCGGGTCGAGGTCATACAGCGCCGACTCCGGCCGGTCAAGCACGGCGGCCTTGGCGCCGACGGCCAGCACCTGGTCCGGCTCGGTGTCGCCGGTGACGGTGCGCACCAGGTGACCGCCGGACAGCACATCGACCGCCTTGCGGCCGGGCACCGCGACCAGCAGCTGGCCGCCGATGTCGGCGGCGCTGGTCGGGCCGCCGGAAACTGGTACCACGGTTGTGGTGCCGGTGGGCAACGCGATCTCCACGACCTGGTTGGCGGCGGGCACCGGCGCCAACACCGGCCCGCCCGGCCTGGCCAGCGACAACTGGGTGACCACGCCGGGCAGCGACACCCGGCGCGGCGCGGCCTTCAGGTCGTCCAACGCGTACAACCACACCTGTGGTGGCGAGCTGATGGCGACCGCGAGGGTGCGGCTGGTGGCGTCGACCGCCATGGCCGACACACCCGGCGCGGCCAGGACGGTGCCGCCAGGCGCGGACGCCGCCGCCGCCGGTGACACCGCGGGCGTCGCCGCGGCCAGCGTCGGGCCGACCTGCAGGTCGTCACCGGACGACCCGCTGGAACAGCCCGCACACACCGAGGCCACCACGATCGCGGTGACCAATCCGGCGACTCCTCGCACAGCCGTGACCTCCGTCATCGGTGACGTTCCTCCAGGATGCCCTGACGTTCACGCCCAGGACACCCCCTAGTAGTGGCCAATTAGCCCGGTTAACTCAGTCGGCGCTCGGGGTAGCCGAACTCGACCGCGCTGACGTCGTCCAGCGCCGCTCGGATCGCCGCCGGGAGGATCAGCTCCTCGGCCACCAGCGATCCGGTCAGCTGTCCGGTGTCCCGGGCGCCCACGATCGGCGCGACCACGCCAGGGCGGTCCCGCACCCAGGCCAACGCGACCGCCAGCGGCGAAGTGCCCAACCCGTCGGCCGCGGTGACCACCGCCTCCACGATCCGGGCAGCCCGTTCGGTGCGGTGCTGGTCGACGTAGCCGGCGAACCGCTGGGACGCGCCCCGCGAGTCGGCCGGAGTGCCGCTACGGTACTTGCCGGTCAGCACCCCGCGACCCAGCGGAGCCCACGGCAGCAGCCCGACCTGGTGCGCGGCGGCGGCCGGCACGACCTCCCGCTCGACGCCCCGCTCGGCCAGCGAGTACTCCACCTGGATGGACGTGATCGGCGTCCGACCGGCGGCGCGCTGGCCCGCTGCGGCGGTCGCCAGCTGCCAGCCGCAGTAGTTCGACACCCCGACGTAGCGGACTTTTCCGCTGGTGACGGCACTGTCCACAGTGGCCATAGTTTCCTCGATGGGCACCGCCTGATCCCAGGCGTGCAGTTGCCACAGGTCGATGTGGTCGACACCGAGCCGGGTCAGCGAGCCGTCCAACGCGGCCAGCAGCGCCCCCCGCGAAGCGCCGCCGCCGAAAGGACCCTCGGTGCGCCGGGCCACCGCCTTCGTGGCCAGCACCACGTCCTGACGTGGCACCACATCGGCGAGCAGCGCGCCGAGCACCCGTTCGCTCTCCCCGTCGCAGTACACGTCGGCGGTGTCCACCAGCGTGCCGCCGGCGTCGACGAATGCGACGAGCTGACTGCCCGCCTCGTCCGCGTCCGTCTCCGCGCCCCAGGTCATGGTGCCCAGCCCGGTTCGGGAAACCCGCAGGCCACTGCCGCCCAACTGTCGATACTCCACGGTTGGGAAGCCTAACGGGCCGGTCATCGGCGCTTCGGCGACGCGCACCGGCGAGATCAACGTCTCGCCCGATGGGGTGGGGCGGCCGGGTAGGGTCGGTGGCCGTGCGACTCGGGTTGAATCTCGGCTACTGGGGCGCCGGCAACGACGCCACCAACCTCGAACTGGCCCGCGAGGCCGACCGGCTCGGCTACGCGGTGGTGTGGGCCGCCGAGGCATACGGCTCGGACGTGCCAACGGTGCTGGCGTGGATAGCCGCGCAGACGCGGCGGATCGACGTCGGGTCCGCCGTGTTGCAGATCCCGGCCCGTTCCCCGGCGATGACCGCGATGACGGCCGCGACCCTGGACACTCTCTCCGGTGGCCGGTTCCGGCTGGGCCTGGGCGTGTCCGGGCCGCAGGTGTCCGAGGGCTGGCACGGCGCCCGGTTCGACAAGCCGCTGGCCCGCACCCGCGAGTACGTGGACATCGTGCGGATGGCCCTGCGTCGCGAACGGGTCCGCTACGACGGGCAGCACTACCAGTTGCCGCTGCCCGACGGTCCGGGCAAGGCGCTCACCCTCACCGTGCACCCGGTGCGCGAGCACATCCCGGTCTACCTGGCCGCCGTCGGCCCGAAGAACCTGGAGCTGACCGGCGAGATCGCCGACGGCTGGCTGGCGATCTTCTTCAGCGCCCAGCACGCCGACGAGTCGCTGCGGCACATCCGCGCCGGACTGGCCACGGCGGGCCGGCCGACCAGCTTCGCCGAGGCTGGTTTCGACATCGTGCCGACCGTGCCGGTGGTGATCGGCGAGGACTGGACCGCCTGCGCCGACGCCGTCCGCCCGTACGCGGCGCTCTACATCGGCGGGATGGGCAGCCGGCAGAAGAACTTCTACTACGACAACGCCGTGCGGATGGGTTTCGCGGCGGCCGCCGACGAGGTGCGGGAGAAGTATCTCGCCAAGGACTATGCCGGCGCGATGGCCGCCGTGCCGCTGGAGTTCCTGGACGCCACCGCGCTGCTCGGCCCCGCCGAACGAGTCCGGGACGGTATCGCCGCCTACGCCGATGTCGGCGTCAGCACGCTGACCGTGACCCCGATGACGCCGGACCGGCAGCAGGCGATGGACACGCTGCGCACGGTCGCGGACGCCGCCGAAGCCGCCGGCGTGGTCGGCGCAGTCGGTCCGTAGGCGCGGGTCCGTAGGCTCGTTGTCGTGGCCACCGTCATCCTGTTGCGGCATGCCCGGTCCAGCGCCAACGGATCGGGGGTGCTGGCCGGTCGTACCCCCGGCGTCGGGTTGGACGAGACCGGGCTGAGGCAGGCGGACGGGCTGCCGCGCCGGCTGGCCGGGGTGCCGGTGGCGGCGGTGGTGTCCTCGCCGCTGCAACGCTGCCAGCAGACGGTCGCCCCGCTGCTGGCCGAACGCGGGCTGGTCGCGGCGACGGACCCCGACCTCGCCGAAGTGGACTACGGCGAGTGGACCGGCCGGGCGCTCAAGGATCTGGGTCAGGAGAAGCTGTGGCGAGTGGTGCAGCAGCATCCGTCGGCGGCGGTGTTTCCCGGCGGTGAGGGGCTGGCCGGGGTGCAGGCGCGCGCGGTGGCCGCGATCCGCGCGCACGACCGGCGGATCACCGCCGAGCACGGCGCGCACGCGGTGTGGTTGGCGTGCAGCCATGGTGACGTGATCAAGGCGGTGGTGGCCGACGCGCTCGGCGTCCACCTGGACGGTTTCCAGCGGATCGTGGTTGATCCGTGTTCGCTGTCGGTGGTCCGTTACACCGAGGCCCGGCCGTTCGTGCTGCGGGTCAATGACAACGGCGGTGAACTGGCCGACATCGTGCCGCCGCCACCGGAGTCGTCGGAATCGACAAGGCTCCCGGACGGCCAGGAGTCCACAGCGGACCAGGATGCCGAGTCGAAGCCGGACGAGTCCGACGCGGTGGTGGGCGGTAGCACCGGCGGTCACTGATCCGTCCCGAGGTGCTCAGGTGCCGATTCGGTCGGCGGCGATGAGCAGGTAGTGGAAGCTGCCCTCGCGGTAGGCGGTGAGGAACGGTTCCTCGATGCCGGTGGCCACCGAGGATTTCGCCCGCAGCTCCCAGTACGGGATGGTCTGCGCGGTCAGGTCGATGACGTTGATCGGCACGAAGTTGTTGGCCGTCAACGCTTTGAAGTACTCGCTGCGCGGGTGGATGTCGCAGATGTAGTGCTGGTCGATCTGGCTGACCGCCCGGGATCGGCCGCCGGTGACATCGTTGTAGCAGCCGGTGATGCAGACGTAGCGGCCGCCGTATTCCAGTAGCCGGGAGAACTCGGCGAACAGCGTGGACAGGTCCACGTACATGGTGGTCTCGTTGGTCCAGATGCCCTGGAACGTGCCGGTGTCGAAACCGGTGTCCAGCATGTTCCGGAAATGGAACCGGACCTGGTCGGCGACATCCCACCGGCGCGCCTGCTCGTTGGCGAAACCGACCTGGTATTCGGAGATCGACACGCCGTCGACCTGGCAGCCGAACCGGTGGTTGGCCATCAGGCTGGTGCCGCCGCGACCCGAGCCGCCGTCCAGCAGCCGGTCACCGGACCCGATCGCGCCGAGGTGGTCGAGCAGCACCTCGGCCTGCGCGGTCTCCAGCCGGTGCAGCTCCTTGATGATCCGGTCGTCGCGGGTGGCCTCCGGCCCGTCCAGCACGGACGGGTCGTAGTCGCCGAGACCGTAGTGATGGTGGTAGATGCCGTCGACCTCGCCGAGCCGGAGGTTGACCGGGTCCTGCTGGTGGGTGTTCCAGTACGCGGCGACGGATTTCTGGTATTCGCTGCGCAGCACGGGCTGGTCACTGCCGGCGGTCCGACGGGTGCTGGTCATTGCTGCTGGCTCCTTCGGTGGGGTCACTCGTCAGACTGAATTGGTGGCAGCTTTACGGAGCGGCGGTGGCGTAGCGGGGACTGCGGCGGTGCCACTCGTGATTGCCGCCCAGCCAGGCCCACACACCGGCCAGGAAGCGGCGCAACGCCGGGTTCGGATCGGCGACGGTCAGCGCGGCGGCTTCGGCCTCGAAGGCGTGCACGAGCTCGTCGTGGATGTCCACTGTGCGCCGGACGCCTTCCCGCAGCGAGCAGTTCTCCTCGGCCGCGATCACGGTGGGCAGGTTGAAATCGAGGCCGGCCGACCGGCTTTCCCTGGCCATCGAGTACAGGTCGTTGACGATCACGCTGGCCATCGCGGCCCTGGTGATCGCGTGCCGCACCCGTGGTTGGGTGTAGACGCCGGTCGGCAGTTCGTAGCCGCCGAGGGCGTCGATCAGCGCCATGCACGGCAGGAAGCTGTTGGGCTGCCGGTTGGTCAGGTACTCCCAGACCGGTGGCAGCTTGCCGGCCATCCGCCAGCCGGCTTCCTGCCCGAAGGCGACGAAGATGGCGGCGATCTCGTGCCGCAGCCTGGCGACCTGGGCCCAGCTGCCGTAGTCGCTGAAGTGGGCGACGGCGGTGCGGAGCGCGACCAGCACCGGGTCGTCGCGCATCGCCTTCTCCTGTTCCGGCGCGTAGCGGATCGGCAGATACGCGGGGTCGACGGCCGCGGCTGCGACCGCCAGCCGGGGGCTGAGCAGTTCCGGGTCCGAGCCGGCCGTTTCGTCGTCGCAGTAGTGGTCGTCGACCGCCCATTCCGCGGTGGCGCATTTGGCCGCCGCGAGCAGCCGGTCCGGGTCGTCGGTGTCCGGGTGGGTGAGCATGATCAGCCGGCCGAGGTTGGTGGCCCGCAGCTCATCGAGGTGTCCGGGGTAGATGCCGCAGTCGCCGGCCCACTGCACGAGCCGCTCGTTGACGAGCTCGCCGAGGACCGGGTCGTCGCGTAGCGGCGGCGGGCAGTACAGCGTGGGAACGGAGTCATTCTGTTGGGTGGGCTGGGTTTCGCGCGGCCGGCCCGGCCTCGCCGCCGAGGTGCCGAGGCCGCTGGGGCCGGCCAGCACCGGGACGGCCGCCGGCAGCGGGTCCGCGACGGCGCCCGGTGTGGCCGGCGCCGTATGGTCCTGATTGGACAGTATGGCGCGGGCGAGGTCGGCGAGCTCGTGGGTCAGCGCGGGCGCGGATGCCCTGGTCAGCAACGACATCTCGACGCCCTCAGCCCTGGTCGGTGTTCGGCCGGGCGACCTCGACGTTCTCCATGACGCCGAGCGCGTCCGGGACGAGCACCGCGGCCGAGTAGTAGGCGCTGACCAGGTAGCGGACCACGGCCTGCTGGTTGACGCCCATGAATCGGACGTTCAGGCTCGGCTCGTACTCGTCGGGGATGCCGGTTTGGTGCAGGCCGACGACGCCCTCGTCGTCGTGGCCCAGGCGCATGGCGAGGATGGCCGAGGTGTGCCCGTCGGTGATCGGGATCTTGTCGCACGGGAAGACCGGGACGCCCCGCCACGTCGGCACCTGATGTCCGTCGACGGCGACGCTGGTGGGGTAGATGCCGCGGCTGTTGCACTCCCGGCCGAAGGCGGCGATCGCCCGCGGATGGGCCAGGAACAGCTTGGTGCCGCGGCGCATGCTGAGCAGGGTGTCCATGTCGTCCGGGGTGGGCGGACCGGACCGCGTTTGGATCCGCTGCTCGTTGGCGGCGTTGTGCAGCAGTCCGAATTCGCGGTTGTTGACCAGCTCGTGCTCCTGCCGCTCGCGCAGCGATTCGATGGTGAGGCGCAGCTGTTGCTTGGTCTGGTCCATCGGGCCGTTGAACAGGTCGGCCACCCGGCTGTGCACCCGCAGCACGGTCTGCGCGACGGACAGCTGGTATTCGCGTGGCGCCAGCTCATAGTCCACAAAGGTCCCCGGCAGTTCCGGCTCGCCGTCGTGGCCGGCGGCCAGCTCGACGTCGGCCTCGCCCTTGCGGTTCGTCGGTTTGGCGGCGGCGCCAAGGTATTTCGCGACCGCAGCACGCAGCGGCTCGGAGCGGTCGGCGATCTCCTGGAAAGCGGCGCGGGGGAGAGCCAGCACGGTGACCGCGGTCGCCGCCCGGACGGTGTGCTCCCAGGTCGAGTCCGATCGCAGCAGGCTTTCGTCGCCGAGGTGGTCGCCGTCGGCGAGCCCGCCGATGACGGTCGGGTCGCCGTATTTGCCGGCGCCGAGCCGGTCGACCTTGCCGTGCCCGACGATCAGCACCGCCTCGATCGGCTGGCCCGCTTCGGCGAGCACGTCGCCGGACCGGTACTCCTGTTGGGTAAAGCGGCCGGCCAACTGGTCCAGCACCGCGTCATCGGCGACATCGCGCAGCGCCGGGAGCTCGCGCAGGGTCGGCGCGACGATCCGCAGGCCGGCGCCGTTGCGGACGACGCCGACCCGACCGCGCCCGACGGCGTGGGTGAGCCGCCGGTTCACCCGGAAGGTGCCGCCGCTGACCTGCACCCACGGCAGCCTGCGCAGCAGCCAGCGCGAGCTGATGCCCTGCATCTGCGGTTCGGATTTGGTGGTGGTGGCCAGGTTCCGCGCCGCCGCGGTGCCCAGACTCAGTGGTGACCGCTCGGATTCCTGTTCGTCAGCCGCTGCCGGCGTCACGTCGATCGACATCATGTCCTCCGCGATCACTGCGTTCCGCGTTCGGTGCCGTACCCAACGTGGCAGTTGTGGCGGGGAGCCGTCAGCCGCCGGTCGGGTATCGACCTGCCCCACAAACGGGTGAGGGAAGCGACTGTCGGTGGCTAGTCGAGCTTGGCCGCCGCGTCTATGCCGGCCAGCAGCACGGCATCGCGATGCTGAGCGTGACCAGCGGGCCGGCGTCGATCATCGCCCCGACCTGGCGCGCCGATCGTGGAACTGGTCGACGGAACATAGCCGGCCGGCGCTACAGCGCCTCGGCGGCGGCCCGGCCGGCGGTGCGGCCGGAGAAGACGCAGCCGCCGAGGAATGTGCCCTCCAGTGCGTTGTAGCCGTGCATGCCGCCGCCGCCGAAGCCGGCGACCTCGCCGGCCGCGTACAGACCCTGGATCGGCTCGCCGTCCACGCCCAGCGCGCGGGACGCTAGGTCGGTCTGGATGCCGCCGAGCGTCTTGCGGGTCAGGACATGCAGCTTGATGCCGATCAGCGGACCGGCGGCCGGGTCGAGCAGCTTGTGCGGGGTGGAGATCCGGGCCAGCCGGTCACCGAGGTAGCGGCGGCCGTTGCGGATGCCCATCACCTGCACGTCCTTGCTGAACGGGTTGTCCAACTCGCGGTCGCGTTCGCGGATCTGCCGCTCGATCACGTCCGGTGACAGCAGCGGCGAGTCGGTGAGGGCGTTCATCTTGTCGACCAGTTCGCGCAGCGTGCCGGCGACGACGAAATCGGCGCCGTGCTGCTTGAACGCCTCCACCGGGCCGGGCGCGCCCTTGCCGACCCGGGTCTTGAGCAGCAGCCGGTAGTCGCGGTTGGTGATGTCCGGGTTCTGCTCGGAGCCCGACAGCGCGAACTCCTTCTCGATCATCTTCTGGGTGACGATGAACCAGGAGTGGTCGTACTCGGCGATCTCCGGGTTGGTGCGCAGCAGTTCCAGGGTGCCGAGGGTGTCGTAGCCGGGCAGGCCCGGCGGTGGCAGCCGGCGGCCCAGCGCGTCGAACCACAGCGGCGAGGGGCCGGGCAGGATGCGGATCGCGTGGTCGGGCCAGACCGGGTTCCAGTTGCGGATTCCCTCGACGTAGTGCCACATCCGGTCCTTGTTGACCAGCCGGACGCCGGATTTCTCCGCGATGCCCAGCATCCGACCGTCCACATAGGCCGGAACACCGGTGATCATCGACTTCGGCGGGGAGCCGAGCCGGGCCGGCCAGTTGCGCCGGACGATGTCGTGGTTGCCGCCGATGCCGCCGGTGGTGAGGATGACCGCCTGCGCCCGCAACTCGAACTCGCCGACCCGGTCGCGGTTGGAGCGCACCCCGCGCGGCGAGTCGTCGGGCGCCAGCACGGTGCCGCGCACGCCCGTGGCGACACCGCCGTCGATGATGATCTCGTCCACCTGGCGCCGGTGGTGGAACACGACTGTGCCGGCTCGCTCGGCGTCCTTGGCGCGGTCCACGAACGGTCCGATCACGCCGGTTCCGGTGCCCCAGGCGACGTGGAAGCGCGGCACCGAGTTGCCGTGGCCGCCGGCGGTGCCGTCACCGCGTTCGGCCCAGCCCACCATCGGGGTGAACGAGATGCCGTGTTCGCGCAGCCAGGACCGTTTCTCCCCGGCGGCGAACTCGACGTAGGCCCGGCCCCATTTCGCGCCCCACTCGTCCTCGGCGTGCTCGCCGTCGAGCCGGTCCCAGCCGGCGCTGCCCTGCCAGTCCTGCCAGGCCAGCTCGAACGAGTCGCGCACCCGCAGCCGGCGCTGCTCGGGCGAGTCGACCAGGAAGATCCCGCCGAACGACCAGAACGCCTGCCCACCGAGGTTGGCGGCGTTCTCCTGATCGACCACGGCCACGGTTTTCCCGGCCCGGACCAGCTCGTGAGTGGCGACCAGGCCGGCCAGGCCAGCGCCGACCACGATCACATCAGCCACGTCAGCGACAGCGGCGTCCATGGATTCGCCTCCCGCGTTCACCATTGATACGGCAGGAACTTCCCGTCGAGCGTGACGACCACCCGGTCGCCGGCCGGGTCGGGCACCCGGGCGACGTCCAGCCGGAAGTTGATCGCGCTCATGATGCCATCGCCGAACTGCTCGTGAATCAGTTCCTTGATGGTCGGGCCGTACACCTGGAGCACCTCGTAGAACCGGTAGACCGTCGGATCGGTCGGCACCGGCGTGTCCAGCGCACCCCTGGTCGGTTGCAGCCGCAGCGCCGCGATCACGTCCGGATCGAGTTCCAGCAGCTCACCGGCGGCCTGGGCTTCCTGCGCCGACATCGGATGTTGGCCCAGCAGCGCGGCCGTGGTCCACGCCACCGGCCGGCCGACGGCCTCGGCGAGCTGGTCCCAGCGCACACCCAACCGAACCTTGGCCGCCCGAACGGCCTCCGCCGCCTTCCGCTTGTCCGTCATGCGAAGAGGTTACGGCCGGGTGGCAGGCACCGGCCCGACCGGGCGGGTGAGATGGCGATCACGTCGAGCGCGGCCGGGAGGCGGCGTCGGCGGCCCGGCACATGATCAGCCGTCCCGTTGCGCCTGCGGCCGGGCGAACTCCGGACTGCCGGAGTTCGCCCGGCCAAGCTGGTGTCACCGGGCTGGGGGTGGCGGGGCAGCGCGGTTAGTAACTGCCGATGTAGCGGTAGTTGCTGTTCAGGCTGCCGTTGGCCGGGGTTACCGGGGCGAGGGCGTCGTAGGGTCGCACGGTCTGGTCCTCGATGATCTTGTTCTGGGGGATGGACCAGGTGGGCGCGGCGACGGCTCCCGGTGGTGTCCGGCGCCGCACCCAGGCGATGAGCGGGCTCAGGAAGTCGGCTGTGTTGGCGGTCTGCTCGTCGGGTCCGATCAGGCAGTGGTAGGCGCCGGGGATCAGGTAGAGCCGGGAGAATGACTGGCTGGCCTGGTAGCCGCCCGCGGCGCGCTCGGCCGCCTGGTAATAGTCCAGGGTGGACCAGGGCGGGATGTCCTGGTCGGCCCAGCCGTGATAGATGATCAGCTTGCCGTCGTGTGCGGCGAAGGCCCGCAGGTCTGGGTTGTTGGCGTTGTAGAGCGGGTTGCCGAGCCGGTTGAGCCGGTGGAATTCCGCGGCGGTGAACGGGATGTCGGCCAGGGTGAGGTTCTGCTGCGGATTGGGCCAGAAGGCCAGGTAGTTCAGGTAGTTCAGGGCCGATTGCGCCGCCATTGAGTCCGCCGGCGCGTTCTGGTCGGCGGCGGGCAGGACGAATATGCCGGCCCAGCCCAGTTCGGAACCGTAGGGCTCGCCGCCGTTGTACAGATTCCGGCCCTGCTGGTCGGTGGGGCCGCGGTAGAACTTGGCGACGGCGCTCACCTGGGCCGGGGTCAGGCAGGAACCGGACTGGGTGTCCGGTCGACACTGGATCGACGCCGGGTCGAACGAGCACTGGCGCGGATCGGTGATCAGGCCCTGGGCGTTCCCACAGGCGCGCAGGACCGCGGCGTGCAGCGCCGGCAGGTTCTCGGCGGTGAGGATCTGGTGGCCGCCAGCGGTGGTGTTGGCGCGCACGAGCCAGGCGTAGAGCAGCGCGAACTGCGGCGCCATGTTCATGCCTGGGGAGCCCGCGATGATCCCGTTGAAGTC
>DASZLR010000041.1:0-23014 GCA_035552275.1 Pseudonocardiaceae bacterium
ACTGTGCACGCCTTCGTCGACGAGTCCCAGCGCGGCTCGCGCTACTACCTCGCCGCCGCCATCGTTGAGCCGGCCAGACTCGGCCCCACCCGCCGCGCCCTGCGCGCCCTCCTGATGCCCGGCCAACGAGAAATCCACTTCTGCAAAGAGAAACCGCCCCGCCAGCGCAGTGTGTCGGATGCCGTCGCGCGGCTACCCGTCAAGGTACGGATCTATCACCGGACGTGTGGTCGGCAGAACGAGCCAGCACGCCAGCAATGTGTCAGCGCAATGGTCCGCGATCTACTTGACATTGACGCTCGCCGACTGGTGATCGACAGTCGAGACGAACGCGACATGCACGACCAGCGAACCTTGCACGAGGCACTGGTGAAAAGGCCGCAGGAATCAAGCCTGGTCTATGAGCATGGCCCAAGCACTGGCGATGCGCTGCTGTGGATCGCTGACGTAGCCGCGTGGTGTTACGGGGCGGGCGGAAGCTGGCGAACGCGGATCAACCCGATCATCGGCGCAGTCCACGACGGAGACCGACCCTAGACAGCGCGAAACCCGGTGGACCACCGTCCGGAGGAGCACCGGGTTCACTTCATCGGCCGACAGGGCCTCAGCGAGATGGACAATACCGGAGATCGACAGGCCTGGCAAACGCGAAACCCAGTGGACGACCGTCCGGACGCACACTGGGCTCACTTCGTCGACCCCTCTAGGGCCTCAGCTGGATCATGATGGCACAGCCGCGTCGGCGATGCTGACCGCCTCGCGAGCGCCATCCGACAACGCCTCGCAGCAGAACACCAGCCACTCCGCCACGCCCTCCGCCTGGCCGCTGGCGAAGCCCTGCGCGGCCGCCGGATAACGTTCGCCACGGCGCAGGTAGGCGACCTCCGGCACGACCAACCCTTTCGGGTCCAGGCCGGTGGCGATCAGGGTGAGCCGGGTCGCGGCCCGAGCGATCACGCCATCGGCCACGCCGAACGGCGCCAGTGTCAGCAGTTCGCCGTGCACCACGGCGGCCAGCACGGGCGCCGCCACTGACGTCCCGCCAGCGACCATCGTGGCCAACAGGTCCAGCCGGGCAGCCACGCCCGGGTCTCGTCGCGGCCGGCCCAGCGAGTCGACCTGGTCGGCCGGCACCAGATCAGCGGCGGCCAGCACATGCAGCCGGGCCAGCGCCTGCAACGGCGCCTTCTGCCAGGTGGCCAGCAGTAGGCCGACCGACTCGGCCACCCGCAGCGCGCCGGCCAACACCGGATCACGCACATCGCCGTCGGCGGGAATCTCGACGCTGCCGCCGTCGATCGCCGCCGACGCCCGCGCCGCCCGCACGGACGCCTCAGCAGCGGTGGCCGGCCAGCCACGACGGTTGGTCGGATGCTGGTGCACCCGCTCGATGGCCTTACGGGCGGTGCTCACGGCCCTGGTCACGCCCGGCAGGTCCAACAGCGGCAGTAGCGGATCGGTCACGTACTAGACGGTAACCACGTCGTCGCCGCATCGGACGCCCAGCCCCGATCCATTGGGCGACTGTTTCCCAACGTTTGTCGACTGGTGACGTACTCTAGGTTGTCCGGTGCACTTTAGTGAGGTAGATCACTAGATGTAGTTCCGTCACGCACGATGTCACGGACGACGCCGTCCGCGCTGGCGCCCCTTCGGTCGGGCGACGCACATCGACCCGGCCCTCGGCGGTGGTGTGGTCGGCCACCGAGAGGAGAGGGCTGTGTCCACCACCTCAACCGGCACCAACATCACCACGCCCACCGCCACCACGCCCACCGCCGCAGCGCCCGTTGCCGAGGGCGCCGATCCCGGCCCGTTGGGCCTGGCCGGCTTCGCCGCCACCACCATGGTGCTGAGCATCGCCAACACCGGCATCGTCGGCAAGGGAGTCGTTTTCGCCGTACTGCCGTTGGCACTGTTCTACGGCGGTCTCGGCCAACTCCTGGCCGGCATGTGGGAGTTCCGCAAGGGCAACACCTTCGGGGCCACCGCGTTCAGCACGTATGGCTCGTTCTGGCTGGCGTACGCCTTCTACGCCTGGCTCTTCGCCAGCAAGATCCCCAGCTCGGACACAGCGGCGGCGACCGGTCTGTTCCTGCTGGTGTTCGCGATCGTCACGCTCTACCTGATCATTCCGGCGCTACGCCTGAACGCGGCCCTGGTAGGGGTCTTCGTGCTGCTGACCGCCACGTTCGTGTTGCTGTCCATCGGAGCGTTCGCCAGCTCCGACCCGATCACCAAGATCGGCGGCTGGGTCGGTCTGGCCACCGCTGTGGTGGCGTTCTACACATCCGCCGCGGTCGTGACGAACGCGACCTGGAAGCGGATCGTGCTGCCGGTTTTCCCGCTGTCCTGACCGCGCTGTCCTGAGCACCGCCCAGTCCCCGTCCGTCCCCGCCTTGCCCGTGGGGGCGGTCGTGGGCTGTCCGGCTTGAGCGCCGCGCACTACCGTTTCGAGAGGGTCGCCCGTGAACGAACCGGGTACCCGTACGCAGGACCGCACTGAGGAGGTCTTCCATCATGACCGAGCCGTCGGGTCAGGGCGCGAACTCACCAACCCTGGACAATCTGTTGACGGAGAGTCGGACGTTCCCGCCCAGCCCGGAGTTCGTCGCGCAGGCGAACGCGACCGCCGCGTTGTATGAGGAGGACGCGGCCGATCGAGAGGGGTTCTGGGCCGCGCAGGCCGATCGTCTGGACTGGGACACCCGCTGGACTCAGGTCCTGGACTGGTCGAAGGCGCCGTTCGCGAAATGGTTCACCGGTGGCACGTTGAATGTGGCCTACAACTGTGTGGACCGGCATGTGGAGGCCGGTCATGGGGATCGGGCGGCCTATCACTGGGTCGGCGAGCCCGGTGACCGGCGCACGGTCACCTACGCTGATCTGCTGCGGGAGGTGTGCAAGGCCGCGAACGCGTTGTCGTCGCTGGGTTTGGTGGCCGGGGACCGGGTCGCGATCTATATGCCGATGATCCCGGAGACGGTGGTCGCGATGTTGGCGTGCGCGCGGCTGGGCTTGACCCACAGTGTGGTGTTCGGTGGGTTTTCCGCCGAAGCACTGCGCACTCGCATTGATGACGCGCAGGCGAAACTGGTGATCACCGCTGACGGGCAGAACCGCCGCGGCAAGGCTCTGCCGTTGAAGGCGGCGGTGGATGAGGCCGTCGCGGCGACCCCCAGCATCGAGCACGTCCTGGTGGTGCGCCGCACCGGCGGCGAGGTGTCCTGGAGTCAGGGCCGGGACCTGTGGTGGCACGACCTGGTGGAACCCCAGTCCGAACAGCACCAGCCGCGGGCTTTTGACGCCGAGCACCCGTTGTTCATCCTCTACACCTCGGGCACCACC
The DNA here is from genome assembly GCA_035552275.1 of Pseudonocardiaceae bacterium. Classification (GTDB taxonomy): domain Bacteria; phylum Actinomycetota; class Actinomycetes; order Mycobacteriales; family Pseudonocardiaceae; genus DASVLX01. The sequence continues at coordinate 3,349 of DASZLR010000041.1, forward strand.
GGGAAACCGAAGGGGATCCTGCACACCACCGGCGGCTATCTGACCCAGGCCGCCTACACCCACCGGGTGGTGTTCGACATCAAACCCGACACCGATGTGTACTGGTGCGCCGCCGACGTCGGCTGGGTCACCGGCCACACCTACATCGTGTACGGGCCGCTGGCCAACGGCGCCACCTCCATCCTCTATGAAGGCACCCCCGACACCCCGCACCAGGGCCGCTGGTGGGACATCATCGCGCAACACCGGGTCACCGTCCTGTATACCGCGCCCACCACGATCCGCACCTTCATGAAATGGGGCGCCGACATCCCCGCGAAATACGACCTGACCAGCCTGCGGCTGCTCGGGTCGGTTGGTGAACCCATCAACCCCGAAGCGTGGATCTGGTACCGCACCCACATCGGCGGCGACACCGTCCCCGTGGTGGACACCTGGTGGCAAACCGAAACCGGCGGCATCATGATCTCCCCGCTGCCCGGGGTCACCGCCACCAAACCCGGCTCCGCGCAACGCCCCCTACCCGGCATGTCCGCGAAAGTCGTCGACGACCAAGGCCAGCAGGTCCCCCTCGGCGGCGGCGGCTACCTCGTCCTGGACGCCCCCTGGCCGGGGATGCTGCGCACCATCTGGGGCGATGACGACCGCTACGTCGACACCTACTGGTCCCGCTTCGCCGGCCAGGGCTACTACTTCGCCGGCGACGGAGCCAAATACGACACCGACGGCGACATCTGGCTGCTGGGCCGCGTCGATGACGTCATGAACATCTCCGGACACCGCATCTCCACCACCGAAGTCGAGTCCGCGCTGGTCTCCCACCCCACCGTCGCCGAAGCCGCCGTCGTCGGCGCCACCGACCCCACCACCGGCCAGGGCATCGTCGCGTTCGTCATCCTCCGCGGCGGCATCGCGCAAGACCAAACCCAAGGCGAACAAGCCATCCAGGACCTCCGCGACCACGTCTCCCACGAAATCGGCCCCATCGCCAAACCCCGCCAAATCATGGTCGTCGCCGAACTCCCCAAAACCCGCAGCGGCAAAATCATGCGCCGGCTCCTGCGCGACGTCGCCGAAAACCGCCAAATCGGCGACGTCACCACCCTCGCCGACTCCTCCGTCATGGACCTCATCCGCACCGGCCTACAGACCGGAACATCCGGCGAGGACTGACCGTCGCTAGGGTCGGTGGCCGGCGAGTGGGCGACTCGCCGGCCACCATCGCGTACGAACTCGAACACGCGTTCTAGCATGAGTGCCCCCACCGTTGTACTTCTTCGATCTGGCAGGGAGTTCCGTGACCACCGCGACCAGTACCGCGACCAGCCCGGATTCATTGGCCGAGCAGGACATTCCCTCGGGCGCCGCTGTCGACACAGCCAGCAGGCCCGAACCGGCCACCGAACCGGCTGAGTCCACCGACTCACCGGCACCGGCGCCGGCGCCCAAGCGCGGCCGCAAGCCAAGCGCCGCGCGCAAGACCCGCACCGTCGAGCTGACCCTCACCGTCACCGGCACCGCCGAGGGCGAATGGCAGGCCGAACTGACCCACGGCGGCAAGCGTGTCGTCACCGGCCTGGCGGTCGCCGCCGCGGCCGTGTCCCGGGCGGCGAAGGAACTGCACCCGGACATCTCCGGGGAGATCGACGCCGTCATCACCGCGGCCCGTGAGCAGCACGAGGCGCGGCTGGCCGAATTGCAGGCCGAACTGGACAAGGTCAAGCAGGCGTTGGCCGAACTGGAAAACTGATTCGCGCAATGAGCTTGACCCCGTAGCGATTTCAGCACGATGGCGGGGCGGCCGGGTTCGATCTCGGCCGCCCCGCCATCGCCGCGTCTGGCCACCGCGCCAGACGAGGATCGCAACATGGCACGATGTGGCCTGTGACCACCGCCCAGCCTCGCGCCAACGGCCGCCGCGACAGCCATGACGGCACCGATGACGGTGGGTCCGGGCTGTCCTCCGTCAGTTCCATTCCGCTCACGCCGGACACCGCCGCCGCGGCAGCCGCCGAGCAGTCGATCGGCTCGCTGGTCCGGGACGCGACCGCGCACCTGTCCACGCTGGTGCGCGCCGAAGTCGAGCTGGCCCGCTCGGAGATCACCGGCGAAGTGAAGAAAGCGTTGCGCGGCAGCGTTTTCCTCATCGTCGCGCTGGTCGTGGTGCTGCTCAGCTTCCCGTTCCTGTTCATCACGATCGCCGAAGTCATCGCCGTGTGGCTGCCCCAGTGGGCGGGCTTCCTGATCGTGTGGGGCTTCATGATCGCGGTGGCCGGCGGCTGCGGTTACGCCGGTTACCGGCGGATGCGCCGGATCCGCGCGCCCCAGCGCACCATGGGCAGCGTGCGGGATACCGCGACCGCGCTGAAGCGACCCGGTGGGTCGGCCGCGTAGCGCGGTGGCCCCGGGCGACTCGGCACCTCGACCGGCGCCCGATCCGTCCACGGTCCGTTTCCCCGGCCCCTGGACGCACCGCGACGTGTCGGCCAACGGCATCCGGCTGCACGTCGCGGAATCTTCGGCGTCCGGATCCTCAGTGTTGGGATCCTCAGTGTTGGGATCCTCAGTGTCCGGCACCTCACACAGCGGCCCGCTGGTGCTGATGCTGCACGGCTTTCCGGAATTCTGGTGGGCCTGGCACCATCAACTCGCCGCGCTCAGCGAAGCGGGTTACCGCGCCGTCGCGGTGGACCTGCGCGGCTACGGCGACTCCGACAAGCCGCCGCGCGGCTACGACGGTTGGACGCTGGCCGGCGATGTGGCCGGCCTGATCAAGGCGTTGGGGCACCGGCGGGCGCATCTGGTCGGCCACGGCTGGGGCGGGATGATCGCGTGGACGGTCGCCGCCCTGCACCCGCGGCTGGTGCATTCGGTGACCGCGCTGGCCGCCCCGCATCCGCTGGCCCTGCGTCGCGCCGTCCGCCGCGGCCTGCTGCGCCGGCAGGACAGCCAGGCGCGGGCGATCAGCCCGATCCTCTCCGCGCAGTGGCCGATCTTCCCGGAGCGCGCCCTGGTCGCCGACGGCGCGGTCGCGGTGGAACGGCTGGTGACCCGGTGGGCCGGGGCCGGCTGGCAGGACCACGAGTCGTTCCACCAGGCGGTGGCGGCGAACCGGGCCGCGATGCTGGTGCCGGGGGTGGCGCACAGCACGCTGGAATACGTTCGCTGGGCGGTCCGCTCGCAGGCCCGGTCGGACGGGCGGCGGTTCGCCGAGGCGGTCGACCGGCGATTGACCATGCCGGCGTTGCAGATCCAGGGCGAGGCCGATCCGTGTGTGCTGGAGCCGACGGCGCTGAGTTCACGCGAATGGCTGGGTGCGGGCGCGCGTTATCGGCGGCTGGCCGGCGTCGGTCATTTTCCGCACCAGGAAGCGCCGATCACCACCAGCGAGCTGATGCTGGACTTCCTCAACCAGTTCTGAGCGCTCAAGCGGCGCAGGCCACAGCGTCCAGCTCAAGCGGCGCAGGCCCCGGTCGACACCCGTTGGGTCAGCGTGGTCACGTCCGGCAGGGTTTTCTCGACCAGCGCGGCGGTCAACGTGAACCCGGTCTGCGAGTCGCCGACGGCGGCGCCGAACACCACACCGATGACCTGCCCGTTCGGCGTGACGAGCGGGCCGCCGGAGTTGCCGCTGCGCACCTCGGCGTACACCTCGTACACATCTCGGTTGACCGTGCTGTCGTCGTAGATGTTCGGGCCGCTGAGGTTGATCTCGCTGCGAATTCGGGCGGCCGACGCGGTGTAGGGGCCGTCCAGCGGGTAGCCGAGCACGATCGCGTCCGAACCCGCCGACGCCGGCGCGGTGTTGACCTGCAGCGGGGGCGCGGTCAGTTCCGGCACGTCCACCACGGCGAGGTCGACGCTCGGGTTGTAGTAGACGACCCGACCCGACAGTTCGGCCGAGCCGACGTCCACGCTCACCTCATCGGTGCCGGCGACGACGTGCGCGTTGGTCAGCACCCGATGCTCGGCGATCACGAATCCGCTGCCCTCCAGCGACCGCGAGCACGACGGCGCCTGGCCGCGCACCTTCACGACGCTGGGCATCAGGTCCTGCACGATCGCGCTGTTCTGCAACGCGGTGTCCGGCGGCGACACCTGGTTGATCGGCGTCTGGGTGAACGGGTTGACCACCGCCGGCAGGCCGGGAATCTCGAACAGCTTGCCCAGATCGCGGGGCAGCGCGCGGGCCGCCTGCGGCATGATCCGGTCCACAGCGGACAGCACCGTCGAGTTCTGCAACGCGGACTGCAGGCCGGGCCAGCCGGCGAACGAGGTCAGCGGCAGCGCGATCATCCAGGACACCACGAACACGACCGCGCCCTGGGCCACCGCGCCGAGCGCGTTGTCCACCCCGGCCAGTTTCGGATTGTGGATGTGCCGCTTGATCGCCCGGCCGGCGGCCACCCCGATCGCTTCGCCGAGGGCGAGCAACAGGACCAGGATCGCCACCGTGAACACGACCTTGGTCAGCACGCTGCTGAAGTTTCTGATCAGCACCGGGGCCACCCACACCGCGGCGATCGCGCCCAGCAGCACACCGACGAACGCGGGAACCGCGATCACCACGCCCTGCCGCGCGCCGGACACCGCGGCCATGATCGCGAGCAGTACCACGATCAGGTCAATCCAGTTCACGACGTTTCGACCTCCGTGTCCGACGGTGGCACCGTACCGTCACGGGGCGCGGAGTTGGACATGTCCTCGACCGTCCGCCAGGCGTCATCGAGATCGCGCACGTCATCGGTGTGCCACGGCCGGTCCCAGCCGCCGTAGCGGAGCAGCGCCGTGAGCAGCGCGGCGGTGAATCCCCAGACCAGCATGCCGGGGGCCAGGTAGGCCGGGGAGACGAAGCCGGACGGATGCCGCACCTGCACTCGGTTGGCCGGATCGACCAGGTGCGCGATCGGCACCCTGGCCACCGCCGCCGTCTCGGCCGGATCGACTGGTCGGACCGCCGACGGCCGGTCCCAGTGCGCGAGCACCGGCGTCACGTCGAACCCGGACACCGACAGGTACAGCTTCGGCAGTAACGCCAGCGGCCGTACCCCGTCCGGGTGAACGCCGACCTCCTCAGCCGCCTCCCGCAACGCGGTGTCCACCGGCCCGGTGTCGCCCGGATCGACCGCACCACCGGGGAAGGCGACCTGGCCGGGGTGCGCACCGAGGGTGGCGGCGCGGCGCAGCAACAACACGTCCGGCCCGCTGCCGGCGCCGAGCCCGTCCTCGCCGAAGAGGATCAGCACGGCGGCCGGGCGGGCGTCGGCCGAGGACCCGGTGATGCGGCGGAACAGCTCGGCGTCCATGTCGGCGGTCGCGGCCACCAAGCCGGCCAGCCAGTCCGGCACCCGCTCCGGCGGCGCCAGCGGGCCGTAGCCCGTCTCGGACCTATCGCCGGTCACGACGGCGTTCCTGCCATCGCCGCGGACAGCGTGTGGCGCACCTGGTCGACCGAGTCGAACACCCGGGGATGGGTGATCAACGTGGCCGTGCCGCCGCGCACCAGGTAGGACACCGGCAGGCCGACCGGCAGCCGTAGCGCCCGGGACACCGGGCCGTCAGCGCCATCGCCGTCGAACAAGGTCGACAGGTGTACTCCGAGGCTGGCCAACAGGTCCAGCCCGTCTCGTTGGTCGCTCTGGGTCTGCACGGTGAGCACCCGCACCGCGCCCGGACCGGCCGCGTAGTCGGCGAGCACCGGCAGTTCGGTCTGGCACGGCGAGCACCAGGTCGCCCAGACGTTCACCAGAGTCGGTGGGCCGGCGAGCACCGCACCGAGGTCGACAGTCGCGCCGGTGGCCTCGCAGGTGGTGCGCACCCCGGACCACGCCGCTGAACTGGCTGAGCTCACAGCGCCGGCGGCTCCATCAGCGAGGGGGCAGGCAGCCAGCGCGGCCTTCACTCGATCGGGTGTCAGGTTGAGGGCCGTCGTCGGCGCGCTCACTGGACTGGCCGGTGAGCCCCGCGGCCACAACGCCACGGCCAGCGCCACCACCAGAACAACGGCCACCAGCGCCCACCGCAGCACCCGCCGCCGCAGTGCCCGCCGAAGTGCCGTTCGCAGTGCCCGCCGCCGCGCGGACGGCGCCGGCGCCGTCATCGGCCCGCCGCGCGAACCGCACCGCGGCTACGCCGGGCCGGTGGGCCCAGTTGCTCGGCCAGCCGCACCAGATGCTCGGCCTCAGACCCCTTGACCAGCGCCGCGGCCTGGTCGAAGTCCGCCGGTCCGGTTCCGTAGGACGGACAGTCGCGGGCCAGCGGGCAGGCGCCGCAGGCCGGTCGGCGGGCGTGGCAGACCCGGCGGCCATGGAAGATCACCCGGTGCGACAGCACAGTCCATTCCTTGCGCGGCACCAGCGCGCCGATCGCGTGCTCGACCTTGACCGGGTCGTCCTCCTCGGTCCAACCCCAGCGGCGCACCAGCCGGCCGAAATGGGTGTCCACCGTGATGCCGGGCACGCCGAACGCGTCGCCGAGCACCACATTGGCGGTCTTGCGGCCGACACCCGGAAGGGTGACCAGCTCGGCCAGCGTGTTCGGCACCTGGCCGCCGAACCGCTCCACCAGCGCGGCGCCCAACCCCATCAGCGCGCTCGCCTTGTTCCGGAAGAACCCGGTCGGGCGAATCATCTCCTCGAGTTCGGTGCGATCCGCGCCCGCGTAGTCGGCTGCGCCGGGATAGCGGTCGAACAGCGCCGGTGTGACCTCGTTCACCCGCTTGTCGGTGCACTGCGCGGACAGCACGACCGCGACGATCAGCTCCAGCGGAGTGCTGAAGTCCAGCTCGCAGTGCGCGTCCGGATAGGCCAGCGCGAGCGTCCGGGTCATCCGCCGAACCCGGCGGACCAGGGCGAGCTGAGTCTCCTGCGGCACGGGTCAACGATACGGGCGCGGCATCTCACCCGGTCGAGTGGTCGATGCGGGTCGATACGGGGTCAATGCCGTGTCGATGTGGTGTCGACACGCCACCCCGAGCGGGCGAGTGCGCCAGCGGTGCGGGAGAATCAAGGGCACCATGACCTACTGGTTCGTAGTCGCCATACCCCTCGTGATCATGCTGTTCGCATTGTTCATGGAGCGGGTCGAGGCACGGCTGAAGAACCTCGCGATCCGGGAGAACGAAGTCGAGGAGTTCCTCGAGCAAGCTCGCCCGGACGAGGTCCGCGCGCTGTATGGGCATGGCATCGGCCGGGCCCTGGAGCTGTTCCGGTTGCGCCGGCTGGGTGGCCGGGCCGGCAGGTCCCAGCAGCGCCGGGTGCGGGTCCGCGCCTGAGGAAATCAGTCTCTACTCCAACGGATGAGTCCCCTCCTCCCATCGTCGTAACGGCTGACCATATGGTGTTACGGCGTGTTGCGGGTGGCCGGTGACGCTCCGGCGGGCCTGACTGCCCTTAGACTGCACGCAGTGATCTGCGGCACCGCATGCCGCGGAGGGTGGTGGCCGCTATGGTCACCGCTTGCCGACAGGAGGGATGACGTGGACGAGATTCTCGCGAGGGCGGGCATCTTCCAGGGAGTTGAGCCGGCTGCTGCCGAGGCCCTGGCCCAGCAGCTGGAGCCGACGGACTTCCCGAGAGGTCACGTGATCTTCGCCGAGGGCGAGCCCGGCGACCGGCTCTTCATCATCCAGTCCGGCAAGATCAAGCTCGGCCGCAAGTCGCCGGACGGCCGGGAGAACCTGCTGGCCGTCTTCAGCCCCGGCGACATGTTCGGCGAACTGTCGATCTTCGACCCCGGCCCGCGCACGGCGACCGCCACCACGATCACCGACGTCCGCGCGTACAGCATGGACAAGATGGCGCTGCGTGAGTGGATCACCAAGCGGCCCGAGATCGCTGAGCAGCTGTTGCGGGTGGTGGCGCGCAGGCTGCGCCGGACCAACAACATGCTGGCCGAGCTGATCTTCACCGACGTGCCGGGCCGGGTGGCTCGGGCGCTGCTGACCTTCGCGCAGCGGTTCGGCAGCCAGGAAGCCGGCCTGCTGCGGGTCACCCACGATCTGACCCAGGAGGAGATCGCCCAGTACGTCGGCGCCTCCCGGGAAACGGTCAACAAGGCGCTCGCCGACTTCGCGCACCGCGGCTGGCTGCGGCTGGAAGGCAAGAGCGTGCTGATCCTGGACCCGGAGCGGCTGGCCCGCCGGGCGCGCTGAACCCTGCCGAACTCGCCGCGGCCAACCGGATCACGACCCGACCGGAGCCAACATCAAGGGCCGGAGCGTCACCCCCGACGTGGCGCACCGGCCCTTGATGTTGGCGCGGACCGGCCCCGAATCCTGTCCACGCTCACTGACCCTCCGGCTCAGGCCCCGACCCGTTGTCGGAGGGAGTCATTGTGTTGTGTGGTGAATACCGCTGGGCTACCAGCTTGGCACGACCCCTCGGGGGTCACTCAAGACCATTCACCCAGATGGACACCATTGGGGTGACCGGCTGACGCGAGAACCACCCGCCAAGGTGAAATCTGTTATCGAATCGAGATCATTGTCGGCAAGTTGCCGATGGCGGTTCCCCGATTCGCGCCCCACTCGCGCCGTCATGATCACCCACCGTGCTCTGTTGCTGTTCTGTCGGCGCCCGCCGCTAGCGTCCCGGCCATGGATCTCACCGCCGCCACCGCCGAACTGGCCAGGCTGGCCGTCGACACCGCTCGGCTGTTGCCCAGCCGCGTCCTGGACCCGGTGCTCGCCGGGATCCGGCTGGACGCGACCGGGGCCGGCGTCACGATGTCCGGCACCGACCGGGACCGGGCGGTACGGCTGGCCGGCTCGGCGATCGTGCACACCGACGGCGCGGTGCTGGTGCCCGGCCGGCCGCTCGCCGACACCCTGCGGGCGCTGGACGAGCCCGAAGTCCGGCTGGCCGTGGAGGGCAGCCGGCTGGCCGTCCGGACGTCCCGCGCCCGATTCGCGCTACCGATCCTCGACCTGGAGTCGCATCCGGGCGTGCCCGAACCGCCAGCGGCAGCAGGCGCGTTGACCGGCCCGGCGGCCGTTCGCGCGTTCGCAGCGGTGGCGAGCGCGTCGTCCCGGGACGACGCCCTGCCGCTGTTCACCGGAGTCCGGCTGCGCGCGACCGGCGACACCCTCCGGCTGATCGCCACCGACCGGTATCGGCTGGCCATCGCCGAGCTGGCCTGGCGGCCCGCCCGAGCAGGGCTGGACATCCTGGTGCCGGCCGGCGTGCTGACCGAGGTGGCCCGACAAGCCGCCGGAGCCGCGGCGATCGGAACCGACATCGTCGTGCGCGCGGACGCCGACCGGGCGGCGATCAGCTGGCCGGGAGCGGTGATCGGCAGCGCGCTGCTGGCCACCCCGTTCCCGGACGAGAGCCGATACCTGTCTGCCGGCGCCGACGCCACGATCACCGTCGAGGCCGACGAGCTGGCCAACGCGGTGCGTCGGGTCGGCCGGTACGCCGACGGCCGGGGCGCGGTGACCGTCGAACTCGGCGACGGCGAGGCACGGGTGCGGTCGACCGGCGGCGACGACGGCGAGGCCGAGGAGGCGGTCAAGGCGACCGTCGACGGCCAGCTCACGCATTCCTACCGAGTCCAGTATCTGGCGGACGCGCTACGGACCTTCCCCGGCCAGCGGGTCCGGATGGCGATCCAGCGCGGGCTGAAGGCCACCACGATCACGGCCGCCGCGCCTGATCCGGACGGCCTCGTGCTGCGTTACGTGGTGATGCCGATGGTTCAGCGATCCTGACCGGTTCAGCGCCGCCGACCGAACCGTTGACCGGGCTGCTGACGGGTGTCGCGAAGGTAGTCGAGCTGGGCGCGGACGGACAGCTCGGCGGCCGGCCAGAGGATCGGATCGACGTCGGCGTAGACCTGCTCGACAACCTGGCGGGCAGTGGCCGCCGGGCCAAGCTGGTCCAGCGCGGCACGCACCTGGCCCAGCCGCTGTTCGCGGTGGGCCAGGTAGCCGCGAGCCGCGTCGCCGGCATCCGGCAGCTCCGGACCGTGGCCGGGCAGCACCGCCGTGCCGGGCGGCAGCTCGGCAAGCCGGCGCAGCGAGTCCAGGTAGTCAGCGAGCCGGCCGTCGGGATGGGCGACGACCGTGGTGCCGCGACCGAGCACGGTGTCGCCGGTCAGCACCGCGTGACCGTGCTCGTCGGCGATCAGGAAAGACAGCGAGTCCGATGTGTGGCCGGGCGTGCCGAGCACTCGGATGTCCAGGCCGGCGGCCCGCACCACGGCGCCGTCGGACAGGCCTTCGCCGCCGAGCCGGCTGGCCGGATCGAGGGCCCGGACCTCGGCGCCGACGAGTTCGGCGAACCGCCGCGCGCCGGCGGCGTGATCGGGATGGCCATGGGTGAGCAGGACGACGTCGACCGGATCGCCGTCGGCCACCCGGCGCAGATGCTCCGGGTCGTCGGGGCCGGGATCGACCACGACCCGGGTGGGTGCGCCGGGAGCGCGCAGAATCCAGGTGTTGGTGCCGTCCAACGTCATGGGTGACGGGTTGTCGGCCAGCAGGACGGCAGCGGTCGGGGTCACCGCGCGGAGCGCGCCGTAGGCCGGGTGCGGTGGGTTCACGAACGGCTGATTCACCGCTGCTCCCAGCCGGGGTCGCCGGGCAGCACGACGCGCACCGCGTCGTCCTCACGGACCAGCTTGGGCTCGATTTTGTCGACCGAGCGCGGCGCGGCCATCGCCTCGGCGACCGAGCCGAACTCGGCGAGGTCGGTCAGCGTGATCCAGGTCGGCGGCAGCAACGCGGTTCGGCCCGCCTGCCAGGCGGTGAGCGCGTCGGCCGGCCGGACCCAGGCCGCGTGATCGGCTTCGGTCGTGTGGCCGTCGGCGTGCTGCCCGGCCGGCAGCTCGGCGAGGAAGAACCGGGCGTCGTAGCGACGCGGTTCACCCACCGGGGTGACCCAGCTCGCCCATGGCCGAAGCAGGTCGGCGCGGACCGTCAGGCGGGCTTCGGTGATGAACTCGGCCAGCGACAGCCGTCGATCGACCAGGGCCTGCCGGGCGGCCGCGAACGGTGCGGTGTCCGCCACGACGCCCGCGTCCTGTCCATCCCGTTGAGTGCTGCCGGCGAGCAGCACGCCGGACTCCTCGAACGTCTCCCGGATGGCGGCACAGACCAGTGCGCGAGCCAACTCCGGCGAGCAGTCGAACCACTTCGCCCATTTCACTGGCGGCGGCCCGGACCAGGCCAGTGAGACGTCCGCGTCGCGCGGGTCCACCCCACCACCGGGGAAGACCGTCATGCCGGCCGCGAAGGCCATCGCGCCGACCCGGCGCAACAGGAAGACCTCTGGGCCGCGCGGGCTGTCCCGCAGCAGCACGACGGTCGCCGCGTCTCGCGGCGTGACCGGGCGGTCCGGCGGCACATCCGGCACCATCCCGGTCGGCAAGGTCAACTCCTTCGGCAGCTCCCGCACGTTCGCGAGCCTAAGCCCCGATCCGCCGGTCCAACACCACTCCCGACGCGTGGACGGCGCTACCACAACCGCTGTCGGACCGTCGCGTTCCATCCACAGCCACCGAAGCCATCCACAGCCCCACACAATCCCATTCCCCGCCCTGACCAGCCCCGATAGACTGGCCACGGGGCCGCCCCCTTGGGAGGGCGGGGGGAGCGCTGGGCCGGTTTGCGGATGTCGGGCCTGGCGGCGAGCTCAGGACTTGTGGCCGTAGGGCGGGACGCCGTTCACCGGGGTTGGCTCGCCAGCGGCCGGGGCGGGCTGCCAGTGGCCGGTCGCGGCGGTTTCCGGGCGAGCGCCGCCGAGCGCGGGGTTGGCGAACGGGCTTTGCCGGTTGGCCGACTTGTCCACCTGCCAACCACCCTGCCCAGCCGAGCCATCCTGATTCGGCGCCTGACCGCCCTGCTCCCGCTTGGCGAGTTCCTCGTGCAACTGGCGCAACAGATCTCGCTCGCGCTGGCTGAGATCCTCGTCGGCCGATGATCCCGACGGCTTCAATCCGCCGGCCGGGTCGGCTGAAGCCGAAGCGGGCGTAGGGGTAGCCGGCGGTTTGCGTGCGGCGAGCGGCGGCGTCGGGGATTGCTGCTGCGCCGACGACGGGCCGGCCTGGCTGTCGGACGAGGCGGACGGTTTGCCGGCCGGCGGCGATGCCGTCGGCTGCTGCGGCGAACGGTTCGAGTCGGGGGTCAGGTCACGCGACGGCTGCCGATGACCGGTCGTGGTGCCGGGGGCGGGCGCCTTGGGTTCGTTTGGTGGCACCAAGTTCGGCGGCACCGCGGTCGGCAAGCCCCGGCCCGCCGATTCCGGTTCCCGCGCGGCCGGGCGATCGCCGCCGGACACCGGCGAAGTGTTCGGACGGGTGCGCTCGGCCGACCGGCCCTGCTGCGCTGGCTGGCTTTGCTGGCCTGGCTGATTTTGCTGGCTCTGCTGGGCTTGTTGGGCGGGCTGACCCTGCTGGTCCGCGCGGGTCCGCTGCTCGGGCTGGCCGTTCGGCCCATTCGGCACTGACTGTCCGTTGGGCACTGACTGTCCATTCGACACTGACTGTCCGTTGGGGACCGACTGTCCATTGGAGACTGGCTGGCTCGGCTCACCGCCCTGCGGTTCGGCCGGGTTGGCTCCAGCGATCCGCTCCTGCCAACGTCCCGAGGCCGACCCGACCGCCGGACGACGATCCGGCGCGGCGTGCGCGGAGCGTCGCCGGGTGGACGTCACCGACCGGGGAGCCGGCGGTTCCAGCTGATCGGACAGCGGCGTTTCGGACTGCGGCGTTTCGGACTGCGGTGATGCCATCGGCTGCGGCGACGTTGTTCCGGACGGCGACGGTGTTGCGGACTGGGCCGGAGTCCCGGACCGCGTCGGCGGTTCGGGCGAGGCCACTGCCGGCGATGGTGCGACAGTCGGCGCGGGCGGCGCGGACGCGACCGGCGGGCGGGGGTCCGCCGGCGCGACAACAGGAGCCGGTGCAGCGGTGGACTCCGCAGCGGTGGACGCCGACGAAGCGGACACCGACGGCGCAGGCGTCGACGGCGCGGACGGCCTCGGCTCGGACCCGCCAGCACCGACCACCCGGCGGGCCACGGCCAGCGCCGCGCGGTGGTACTCGCCATGGTCGGCATCGGTCGACAGCACCTCGACGGCGGCGCTCATGCCAACCCGCCGCAGCGCCTGCTCCACCCGGTACGCGGTCGACGGCGCGAAGCCGTCGGCGCCGGTCTCGATCAGGACCAGTCGCTGCGGCACCGGTCCGGACGTCGCGCCGGCCGGCGTGGTCCGCCACACGCAGAACACCGAGCGGATGTCGGGCAGCACGCCCAGCACCCGGTCAATCGCCTCCAGCACGCCGATGTCCGGACGCAGGTCATCCCCCGCTCCGGAGGTGAACCGGTGCCGCGGCCGAGGCCCGTCCTCGCGCACCACCAGCCGATCGGCCAGCGCCGACGGACAGCGCACCGCGTCGATCAGGTCGCGCAGCCGGTCCCGTTCGGCACCGCTCACCGGCACCCGGCCGGCGACCAGCGTGCCGGCCACCAACTCGATCGCCCGGTCCAGCTCCGCGACCGCGAGCAGTTCCCGGGCATCGGTCAGGGCATCGTCGTCGATTCTGCCGGCCAAGCCCAACAGGAACTCGTGCACCCTGGCGGGAAGCGAGATCCGGTCCGACACGTCAGTCACCCTCGTCTCCTTACGTGTCAACGATTCGCGGGAGCCCCGCCCGTGCACAACAGTTCGCTGGCCGACAGCGCCGCCCGGTGATACGCCGGCAGCTCGATGTCCGGCGGCAGCACCTCGACGCACGGGTCGTGCTCGCCCAGCGCCCGCTGCACTCGCTGGAGTTCGCCGGTCAGCCTGACCGCGCCGGTCGAGGCGTCGACCAGCAGAACCCGCCGGGCCGCTGGGCCGCCGCGATACCGACGCCAGCAGGCGCGGACCGCACCGACGTCGGACCGGCCGTGCAGCACGGCGCTGAGCAGCACCGAATGCGAATCACCCAAACCGGTGCGCACCGGCGACTCGGGCGAGAAGGCGTACTCCGGCTCCGGGGCCTGATCAAGCTCTCGGATCGAGCTGATCAGCCCGACATCCGCGCCGTGCGGGCGCAGCGCGCCGTCCAGCAGCCGGACTTCCTCGGTGGTCAGGCCAATCCGCTCGCGCAGCAAGGTCAGCGGCACCGTGTGGCTCAACTCGGGCAGCGCGCCCGCCGCCAGCCAGTCCCGGAACCGCCACAACAGGCGGTCGGACAGCCGCCCGGCAAGCCGGAGCAGCAACTGATGGCAGGCCGACTCGGCAGCCTCCCCCATGTGCGATCACCGTCCCTCGGATGGGTGACCCGAGTGTGCCACGGTGACCGGTTGTGTAGACACCGAACCCGCATTGTCGCCATGCGTAACCGGACTGGGTGAGGTGTCACGCGATCTCGACGACGAGTTCCACTTCGACCGGAGCGCCCAGCGGAAGTTCGGCCACCCCCACCGCGGACCGGGCGTGCCCGCCGGCCGCGCCGAAAACCTCACCCAGCAGCTCGGACGCGCCGTTGATCACGCCTGGCTGTCCGGTGAAGCCGTCAGCCGAGGCGACGAAACCGACGACCTTCACCACCCGCACCACCGAGTCGACGCCGACCAGCCCGTGCACGGCGGCCAGTGCGTTGAGCGCGCAGGCGCGGGCGTGTCCCCTGGCGTCCTCGGGCGTGACCTCCGCGCCGACCTTCCCGACGGCGGCCAGCTCGCCGGCCACGAACGGCAGTTGGCCGGAGGTGAAGACGAGATTGCCGCTGCGCACCGCCGGCACGTAGGCCCCGGCCGGCGCGGCCACCGGCGGCAACTCGATGCCCAGTTCGGCCAATCGATCCTGTGCGGACATCCCCGTTGGCCTCTCCGTCATCCCGGACGTCACTGCTTCGGACGCTTGAAGTACGCCACCAACTGCTCGCCGGTGGGTCCGGGGAGCACCGTCACGAGCTCCCAGCCGTCCTCGCCCCACTGGTCGAGGATCTGCTTCGTGGCGTGTACCAGCAGCGGAATGGTCGCGTACTCCCACTTGGTCATGACCCGGAAGCGTAGTGCGCCGCGCCCCTCGCCCCGGCCGCCGGGCGTGACCTCTGCGGGGGGCAGCGCGGATTCCGGTGTTTAGGCTGATTGGGTGACGGCAGTCGAGTCGATCAAGCCCGGGTGGACCGATGAGCTGACCCGTGCCCGGCTGCACGTGGTGACCGGCAAGGGCGGGACCGGCAAGACCACGGTCGCCGCCGCGCTCGCTCTGGCGCTGGCCCAGCGGCGTGGCAGCCGGGTGCTGCTGATCGAGATCGAGGGCCGGCAGGGCATCGCCCAGCTGTTCGACCGGCCGCCGCTGCCCTACTCCGAGGAACGCATCGCCAGCACCGCGGCCGGCGGCGAGGTGTACGCGCTGGCGATCGACGCCGAAGCGGCGCTGCTGGAGTACTTCGAGATGTTCTACAACCTCGGGTTCGCCGCCCGGACGCTGCGCCGGATGGGCGCCATCGAGTTCGCCACCACCCTGGCGCCCGGCCTGCGGGACGTGCTGTTCACCGGCAAGATCAAAGAGTGCGTCGGCCGGACCGACGAGCGCGGCCGGCACCGTTACGACGCCGTCGTGCTGGACGCCCCGCCGACCGGCCGAATCGTCAAGTTCCTGGACGTCACCCGGGCCATGGTCGATCTGGCCAAGGTCGGCCCGATCAAGGGACAGAGCGAGGGCGTCGCCCGACTGCTGCACTCCGGTGACACCGCCGTGCACCTGGTCACTCTGTTGGAGGAACTGCCGGTGCGGGAGACGCTGGACGCGGTCGCCGAGCTGGACGCCGCCGAACTGCGGCCGGGCGCGGTGTTCGTGAACCGGACCCGGCCACCCCGGCTGCCCGCCGAACTGGTCGACCGCACGGCCGACGGCGATATCGACGGTATCGAGGCAGCCGATGGCGCTGGGGTGCGCGGACAACTGCGCTCGGCCGGCCTCACGCTGTCCGACGAGCTGTTCGAGGACCTGGTCTCCGAGACGGTCGAGCACGCGCAGCGGATGCGGGCCGAGGCTCGCGCCGCCGAGGATCTGGACCACGCCGACCTGCCCACCGCCCGGCTGCCCGAGCTGGCCGACGGAGTGGACGTCGGCGCGCTCTACGAACTGGCCGAGGCTCTGGCCGACCAGGGGGTCCAGTGACTGCCCCGACGACCCAGCCACAGACACCCGATCGGGTGAACATCGACGCCCTGCTCGATGACCCGGACACCAGGGTGATCGTCTGCTGCGGCTCTGGCGGGGTCGGCAAGACCACCACCGCCGCCGCGCTGGCCACCCGGGCCGCCGAGCGCGGCCGCCGAGCGGTGGTGCTGACCATCGACCCCGCCCGCCGGCTGGCCCAGTCATTGGGCCTGCGGGAACTGGGCAACGAGCCCAGGGTGGTGCAGGTTCCCGGATTCGAGCCCAAGGGCGAGCTGTCGGCGATGATGCTGGACATGCGCCGCACCTTCGATGACATGGTGCTGGCGCACGCCGGCGCGGAGCGTGCCGACCAGATCCTGGCGAACCCCTTCTACCGCACCATCTCCACGTCTTTCTCCGGCACGCAGGAGTACATGGCGATGGAGAAGCTGGGTCAGCTCGCCGCCACCGGCAACTGGGACCTGATCGTGGTGGACACCCCGCCCAGCCGGTCCGCGCTGGACTTCCTGGACGCGCCGCAGCGACTGTCCACTGTGCTCGACGGCCGGCTGATCCGGATGCTGTCCGCCCCGGCGCGGGCCGGCGGCCTGGGCATCCGCAAGATCGTCGGCGCCGGGTTCGGGCTGTTCACCAAGGCCGTGTCGACCATCATCGGCGGCCAGCTGCTCACCGACGCGTCAGCGTTCGTGCAGGCCTTCGACAGCATGTTCGGCGGCTTCCGGGAGCGCGCGAGCAAGACGTACACGCTGCTGCGCTCGCCGGGCACCGCGTTCCTGGTGATCGCCACGCCCGAGCCGGACGCGCTGCGCGAGGCGTCCTACTTCGTGGAGCGCCTGGAGAACGACGGCATGCCGCTGGCCGGGCTGGTGGTCAACCGCACCCATCCGGTGCTGGCCGGGCTGCCGGCCAGCCGCGCACTGGCCGCGGCCGACCAACTCATCGAGGGCAACGAGGCCAGTTCGGACAGCGCCGACCGGGCCGATAGCGGCCAGCGGGCGCTGGCCGCGGCCATGCTGCGGCTGCACGCCGACCGGGTGGCCGTGGCGAGCCGGGAGAAGCGATTGCTCGCCCGGTTCACCAGGGCACACCCGGACGTCGCGCTGGTCGGCGTGCCAGCACTGGCTACCGACGTGCACGACCTGGACGGACTGCGCGAGGTGGGCAGCCGGTTGTCCGGCTGAGCGCCGAGCTACCCGGCCCGCAGCTCCGCCAACGCGTCGTCGTCCTCGGTGTCCGAGGTGTTGTGCCGGCGGCGCGCGGCGTCCAGCAGGCTCCGCCAGGACAGCACGTCGGGCCGCCGGCGCAGCAACGCGCGGCGTTCCCGCTCCGTCATCCCGCCCCAGACCCCGAACTCGATGCGCTTGTCCAACGCCTCGGCCAGACACTCGGTCCGCACCGGGCACGACATGCAGACGATCTTCGCCTTGCGCTGATCGGCTCCCTTGACGAACAGCCTGTCCGGGTCGACGTCCCGACACGACGCCCGCACCCGCCAGTTCAACTGTTGGAGAATCATCTTCCCCCAGCTCCTAGCGTCATCACGACTCAATCCACTACCCCTCGTAGCGGATCGACCAAGCAGCCACCTGGTGGCTTGCGTATTGGCTTCTGTCGTGAGACGTTGACGGAGGTTATCGACAGCCGGTTCCACTGCCAACCGAGTGATACCGAGCTGTGACCAAATGGGGGGACTTTCGCTGTTGACAAGCCCGTGCATAGCGCTGCTCTAACCGGGTGACGCGTACCCTTTCCGTTGTGCGTGTTCCTGGTGCGGTGATCCGGTTCCTCTGCCTGTGTGGCCTGGCTGGCGTGCTTCTCGCCGGCGTCATGTCGCCCGTCGCTCTCGGTGTTGGGGCACTGTCCAATCAGGTCGGTGACTCGGTGAACAGCATCTCGGCGAGTTTGGCCAGCACCCAGGTGCCTTTGGTGACGACGGTCACGGACAAGAACGGCGCGCCGATCGCCTACATCTTCGATCAGTACCGGCTGCCGGAAGCCGCGTCACAGATCGACGTGGCGATGAAGGCGGCCCTGGTGTCCGTCGAGGACCGACGCTTCTACCAGGACTCCGGCATCGACCTGAAGGCCACGCTGCGCGCGGCGCTGTCCAACAGTTCGGGCGGCAGCACCCAGGGCGCGTCCACGATCACCCAGCAGTACGTGAAGAACTACCTGATCAACGTCGTCGACCGGAACGACAAGTCCGCCCAGGACGCGGACCAGGCGCAGACTCTGGCGCGCAAGCTGCGCGACGCGAAGATCGCCATGCAGCTAGAGCAGACCATGTCGAAGGACGACATTCTCACCGGATATCTCAACGTGGTGGCGTTCGGCGCCCGGGTTTTCGGCGTCGGCGCCGCGGCTGAAGCGTTTTTCGGCACCACCCCGGACAAACTGTCCGTGCCGCAAGCCGCGCTGCTCGCCGGAATGGTCAACAACCCGCTGTCCTACGACCCGTACAAGCACCCGGCAGCGGCGTTGGCCCGACGCAACGACGTGATCGACAAAATGGTGCAGAACAACGCGATGTCCGCGAAGGACGGTGCGGCCGCGAAGACGACGCCGTTGGGCGTGCTACCGGGCGGCCCGGTCATTCCGTCCAGCACCTGCTACGGCGCGGCCGACGACGCCGGTTTCTTCTGCGACTACGCGCTGCAGTATCTGCAGCAGGCCGGTTTCACCCCGGACCAACTCGAGACCGGCGGCTACACGATCCGGACCACAATGGACCCGACGATCAGCCGGATCGCCAAGAACGCGGCGAACAGTCAGGTGCCGACCACAGCGAACGGTGTCGCCAACCCGTTCGTCATCATCCAACCCGGCTCGACGGCGCACAATGTCTTGGCGATGGTGTCGAACCGGAACTACGGCACCGGAGCGAGCGTCGGCGACGTTTCCTCGAATGTGATCTCGGAAGTCAGCGATCCATTCGGCGCCGGCTCGACATTCAAACTGTTCACCACAGCGGCGGCATTCGAGAATGGTACGATCGGCATCAATGACTCAATGCCGAACCCCAAGTCTTCCTGTTTCGTCCTGCCCACTATGGACCCCCGATACAATCACTGTTCGAGCGTGACCAACGACGACTCCACGAACCCGGACCCGATTTCCCTGCGCGAAGCCCTCGCTATCTCGCCGAACACCGCGTTCGTCGGCCTGGAAATCAAGACCAGTATGAACCCGGTACTGCAGATGGCCTATCGACTGGGCCTGCGTAACAGCATGCAGGCCAACATCTACGGCACCGACCCGACCAGCCCGGCCAACCAGGCACGTGGCGGCGACTTTGCCGTCAACCAGCTGACGCACTTCCAGAGCCGGTTCTCGTTCACCCTGGGAGTGGCCGCGCTCTCGCCGCTGGAGATGGCCAACGTGGGCACCACCATCGCCAGCGGCGGCGTCTGGTGTCCGCCGAACCCGATCACGTCGGTGACCGATCGCTACGGCCAGCCGGTCACCTTCCCGCAGCAGGCATGCCAGCAGGTCGTGCCACCGGCGCTGGCCAACACGCTGATGAGCGGGATGGGCCAGGACACCACCGG
>DASZLR010000042.1:0-21636 GCA_035552275.1 Pseudonocardiaceae bacterium
CGACTCCGGCGACCAGCCCTTCCAACACGGCGACCAAAGCGGGACCGTGCGACTCCCCTGCGGTGATCCAGCGCAACACAACCCGATCCTCCCACGACCGCGCTGGTCACGGTCTGTGGCCCGAAGTACCGCGTCGCCAGAGCGACAGTCGCCACGGTCACAGCCACTACGGCCATGCCTGCGGCCGGCGCTCGACCGACCAACCGCTCAGCCGGCTCAACAGCTCAGCCGGCTAACAGGCCGCCGCTGGCCAGACCGGCGGCAGCGAAGCCGGCGCCGGGGAAGGCCGCCATTAACCAGGTGGCGATCAGCAGGCCGGGCCCGTGCGGGGCAGTGCGGCGGGCGAGCCGGCTCCGAAGTCCGGTGCGGCCGGCGAACAGCGCGAGACCGACCGTGATGAGAGATGCCAGCACGGTGGCCAGCACCAGCGCCGGCCAGCCCAGCGCGCCGAGCACCGCGCCCAGGCTGCCGGCGAGCTTCACATCGCCCCGGCCCAGCGACCGTGGAGCGACGAAATGCACCACGGCGTGCGCGCCGCCGAACGCCATCGCACCGACCAGCCCGCCAAGCCCAAGTCCACCGCGTGGCCCGAACAGCGCCGCCGCGATGAGCCCGATACCCAGCGCCGGATAGGCGGTGAGGGTCACTGCGTCGGGCAATCGCCGATGGGCGAGATCGACGGCCGCCAGCAGGACACCGAACCAGGCCAGCAGCAACGGAACCGGCAGCCACCATCCCGGCAACAGCCCGGCCAGCCATCGCCAGCCCAGCACGGCCCAAGCCGCCGCCACGGCGACTTCGCACCAGGGCGGCCGAAACACCGCGCCCCGACGCAATCCGCGCAGCCACCGCCGGCCGATCGCGCCAGCGATCGCGCCACCGGCCAGGAAGCCGACAACGATCAACCCGATGAACAGGAAACGAAACACACTGTGATCAGTCATGAGGCCATAGTGACCAGGATCGGTGATCTTGTCGACTGACTCTCAGCGATCTCTCAGTGCCTCCGCGAGTCTCAGCGATCTCTCAGCTGAAGATCCATAACGTGGTCAGTGAAGTCAAGCGGCACAAGGCAATCAGCGCAGAGGAAGCGGAAGTGTGGTGCCGGTGGCCTCGCGGTGGGCAGTGCGCAGTGCGTCGCGCATCGCCTGGCGAGGCGCCGGCCGACCGGTGAACTGCTCCACCTGACCGAAAGCCTGATGCAGCAACATATCCAGGCCAGTGCCGAGCCGGCGGCCACGGCGCTGCGCCGCGAGAGCGAGAGGAGTGGGCCACGGATGATAAACCACGTCCAGGAGGCACGGTGCCTCGGCGAGTTGGTTGGCGTGCGCATCGGCCGCGCCGGCAGGCACGGTGCTGATCAGCACCGCCGAGCCGGCCGCGAGTGCGCCGAGATCGGTCGCGGACCACCGGCGCACGGTCAGCTTCACGCCGACCTGTTCGGCGGTGCTGGCGGCGTCGGCTGCACGCGCCGGATCGCGTACCACCAGAGTCACGTCGTAGACAGCGAGTTCGGCCAATGCGGCGAGCGCGGCGCGCGCGGTGCCGCCGGCACCGAACAGCACACCGGTCGCACCGTCGTGCGGGCGGTAGCCGCCGGCCGTGGTGAGCGCGCCGGCAACGCCGTCCACGTCGGTGCAGTCCGCCCGCCAGCCGGCGGCGATCGGCACGAGTGTGTTCGCGGCGCCCACCGCCGCGGCCCGCCCGGTGACGTCGGCGGCCAGTTCGAGCGCCGCGCGTTTGCCGGGCATCGTCACCGACAGACCGGCCCATTCCGGGCCCAGCCCGGCGACCAGGGCCGGCAGTTCCTCGGCCGCGCAGTCGATCCGGTCGTAGCGCCAGTGGGACAGCCCCAGCGCCTGGTACGCGGCGCCGTGCAACACCGGGGACAGCGAGTGCGCGACCGGCTGGCCGACCACGGCCGCCCGGCGTGGCGGCCCGACCGGCGCAGCGGCTTTGGTAGGCGCAGCAGCACTGGCCGACGCGGCACCACTGGCAGGCGCCACTGAGCGGATTGACACAGCCTCGGAGCGGGCAGGCTCAGTAGACGCCATTGGCCTGCGCCTGCCGGTCGCTTTGCTGGTGTCCGGCCAGAGTCGTGTCAAAGCAGGACGAATGGTCCTTCTGGCAGACCACGAAGTACAGCCACGGGCCATCGGCCGGTTGCTCGGCTGCCTGGATCGCCGTGCCGTCTGGGCTGGATATCGGCGTCGGTGGCAGTCCCGGGATGTCGTAGGTGTCGTACGGCCCGGTCTGCGCCCGCCACCCCACCGGGGTCGCCATCGCCGGACGGTCGAGGGCGTAGTCGATGGTGGAGTCAAGGCTGAGCTTGTTCACACTCGGATCGCTGGCCGCCAGCCGGTTGTACAGCACTCGCGCCACCTTCGGCATGTCGGTCGGCGTGCCGGATTCGCGCTCCACAATGGACGCGACGATGAGCACCTGATACGGCGCGAATCCGGAACCCGAACCGGCGGCCGACGACAGCCCGGCGGCCTGCAACTGGGCGTCGGATTGCGCCAGGATCCGTTGCAGCGTCTGGACGGCCGTCTCGCCCGGCTTGATGTTGTACACGCCGGGGGTGATCAGCCCCTCCAACCGGTGCTTCGGGTCCGCTGTGGACACGGCCTGCTCGGCCCAGTCGGGCACGCCGAGCTGGTCCGGCGAGCTGTTCTGGACGGCCTGACGCAGCTGGTCAACGGACAGGCAGGTGCTCTGGCCGTTGATCGTCGCGCAACTGGCCGCGGCGATGTGCGACAGGATTCCCTTGGTCACCTTGCCGTCCACCGACGTGGTGTCGTCCAGTTGCATGCCACTACGGATCTCCAGCCCGCCCACTCGACTGGCCGGATCGGCCAACCGGGCCACCGCCGCGTCGCCGGACATCCGCTCCCGCAGCTCGTAGAAGCCCGGTTGCACGCTCGCGATGGCGTCGTTGTTCCGGCCGGCCTTCACAAACGCGTTCGCGCTGGCCACGACGCCGGCGGCCTGCAGCTGGTTGCCGATGTCCCGGGTAGTTGACCCGTCGCTGATCTGCACCACCACATCGGTGTTGCCATCGCCGCTGTAGTCCGGGTAGTAGCCCAGCCCGGCGATCTGAAGCACGCCGAATCCGGCGCCGCCGACGATCAGCAGCACCGCGACCAGCACGATGATCCAGCGCAGCTTCCGACGTTCGCGGCGTGCGGGTTGGCCGCGCCGGGACCGGCGGCCTTTCCGCGGCGGCTCGCCGTCCTGGTCGTCGGGATACTCGCCGCGGTCGTCCCCGTACTCGCTGTCATCGGCATACTCATCGTGGTAGCCCTGGTCGTCCGACAGGTGGCCGAACAGGTCGAGGCCATCGCTCACGATCGGTCACCCGGCCCGCCAAGCGCCATGGCCCGGCCGTCCAACCAGGACTGCAGGATCTCCACCGCGGCCGCCTGGTCGATCACCGACCGCTGCTTGCGGCCGCGAACCCCACGCTCGGCGAGCATCCGGGTGGCGCTGACGGTGGTGAGCCGCTCGTCAGTGAGTCGCACCGGAGTCGGGACGACGCGGCTGGCCAGCTCGGCCGCGTAGCGCCGGGCGATCTCGGCGGCCGTGCCGTGCCGACCGGCCAACGTCCTGGGCAGGCCCACCACCACCTCCACGACGTCGTGCTCGCGCACGAGTGCGGTCAACTCGTCGAGGTCCCGACCGCCTCGCTCATCCCTCGAAAGGGTAACCAGTGGGGTGGCCAGCATGGGGCTGGGATCACTGAGCGCAACACCAACCCGGACAGAACCGACATCGACCCCAAGCCGCCGGCCCCGACCGGGGTCATCGACGCCGGGCCGGTCAGGCTCAACAGATCGGCCGGTGCGCTCGTCCGCCACGCGGATCAGTGTCCGCTATGTCAGGCGCCGCCGGCGACGCGGGCCAGTTCGGACCGCAACGCGACGATGGCCTCGGCCACGCCTGCCGGCTCGGTCCCACCGCCTTGCGCCAGATCCGGCTTTCCACCGCCCCGGCCGCCGATCGCCGGCCCGAACACCGGAACCAGCTTGCCGGCGGCCAGACCCCGGTCCCGCCCGGCGGCCGTGGTGCCCACCGCGAACGAGACCTTGCCGTCGGCGGCGGAGAACAGCGCCACCACACCGGGCCGGCTGCCCAGCCGGTTGCGCACCTCGGTCACGAGCGCCCGCAGGTCAGCGCCGCCCACGCCGTCCGGCAGGGCGGCGGCGACCAGCGCCAGCCCGTGCACGTCCTCGGCCCCGGCGGCCAATTCGCCGGCCGAGGACAGCAGTTGGGCGCCGCGCAGCTTCTCCAGCTCCCGCTCGGCGGAACGCAGCCGGTCCACGGTCTGCGCGATGCGCTCCGGCAGCTCCTCCGGGCGGGCCTTGAACTGCTCGGCCAACTGGCTGACCAGCACATGCTCGCGGGCCAGGAAGCGGAACGCGTCCAACCCGACCAGCGCCTCCACCCGCCGCACGCCCGACCCGATGGACGCCTCGGACAGCAGCTTGATCACGCCGAGTTCGCCGGACCGGTGCACGTGGGTGCCACCGCACAGCTCCCGCGAATAGTCCCCGATGGTGACCACCCGCACCGCGTCGCCGTACTTCTCGCCGAACAGCGCGATCGCGCCTGCCGACCGGGCCTGCTCCATGGACATCACCTCGGCCCGCACGTCCAGGTCGGTCAGCAGGATGTCGTTGACCTCCTCCTCGACGTCGGCGAGCACGCTCGGCGGCACGGCGCCGGCCGGCGAGGTGAAGTCGAACCGCAGCCGGCCGGGCGCGTTCAGCGAGCCGGCCTGCGCGGCCTTGTCGCCCAGCGCCCGCCGGACTCCGGCGTGCACCAGGTGGGTCGCGGTGTGCGAGCGGGACACCGCGCGCCGCCGGGACACCTCGACCTCCGCGTGCACGGTGGCATCCAGGGTGATTTCGCCGGACATCACGGTGGCCCGATGCGCGGTCAGGCCGGGCACCGGCGACTGCACGTCATGCACGTCCAGGAGCACGCCGTCAGCGACGATCCTGCCGTGGTCGGCCTGCTGTCCACCGCCCTCGGCGTAGAACGGTGAGCGGTCCAGAATGACCTCGACCTCGCTGCCAGCGCCAGCGGCCGGGACGGCCACCCCGTCGGCGAGCAAGCCGATGACCCGAGCCTCGGCGGCAAGGTCGGTGTAGCCGAGGAACGTGGTGCGACCGTGCTGATCCAGCACCGGCCGGTACGCCGAGGCGTCGGCGTGGCCGGTCTTCCGCGCGGCGGCGTCGGCTTTGGCCCGCTGCCGCTGCTCGGTCATCAGCCGGCGGAAGCCGGACTCGTCCACCGACAGGCCGGCCTCGGCGGCCATCTCCAGGGTCAGGTCGATCGGGAAGCCGTAGGTGTCGTGCAGCTGGAACGCCTGATCGCCGGGCAACTCCGCGTGACCGGCCGCCTTGACGTCGGCCACGGCGAGATCGAAGATCCGCGAGCCGCTGGTCAGCGTGGCCAGGAACGACTCCTCCTCGGCGCGCACCACCGCGTCGATCCGGCCGAAGTCGCTGACCAGGTCCGGATAGGACGGTCCCATCTCGTCGCGGACGACGGTGGCGAACTCGCCCAAAACCGGCTCGTGCACGCCCAGCAGTCGCGCCGAGCGCACGATCCGGCGCAGTAGCCGGCGCAGCACGTAGCCACGGGCCTCGTTGCTGGGCGTGACCCCGTCGCCGACCAGCATCACGCCGCTGCGGGCGTGGTCGGCGATCACCCGGAACCGCACGTCGTCGGCGTTGTCGGCGCCGTAACGTCGGCCGGACAGTTGCTCGGCCCGGTTGATCACCGAGCGGATCAGGTCGGTCTCGTAGACGTTGTCCACGCCTTGCAGCAGCGAGGCGACTCGCTCGACGCCCATCCCGGTGTCGATGTTCTTGGCCGGCAGCTCACCGATGGTCGGGTGGCCCTCCTTGGGGCTGCGCTCGCCGCGAATGTCCTGCATGAAAACGAGGTTCCAGATTTCCAGGTACCGGTCCTCATCCGCGACCGGCCCGCCCGGCCGGCCGTGCTCCGCGCCGCGGTCGTAGTAGATCTCCGAACACGGCCCGCCCGGCCCGGGAACGCCCATGTCCCAGTAGTTGTCCTTGCCGCCGCGCCGCTGGATCCGCTCAGCAGGCAGGCCGGCGATCTTCGACCAGAGCTCGATCGCCTCGTCGTCGTTCTCGTAGACGGTCACCCACAGCCGCTCCGGGTCGAACCCGTAGCCGCCGTCGGCGGCGGACGAGGTGACCAGTTCCCAGGCGTGGCCGATCGCGCCTTCCTTGAAGTAGTCGCCGAAGGAGAAGTTGCCGGCCATCTGGAAGAAGGTGAGGTGCCGGGTGGTCTTGCCGACTTCCTCGATGTCGCCGGTGCGCACGACTTTCTGCACGCTGGTGGCGCGTTTGTACGGCGCCGGCGCGTCACCGAGGAAGTACGGCTTGAACGGCACCATGCCGGCGTTGACGAACAACAGGTTCGGATCGTCGACGATCAGCGGGGCACTGGGCACGACGGTATGGCCGGCCTGCGCGAAATGATCGCGAAAACGCTTGATGATCTCGTGGGTCTGCACGGTGTTTTCCTTGAGAACCGGGGATTGCGGACGCGGCAGGGCGGCGAGCGGCGTCAGCCGCCCGCCCGGCGCGCTCGCGTGTCGCGACCACTACCGCCGCTGTGACCGCCGCGGGTCGGGCGGGCGGTGCTGCCGCGCAGGCTGTCCTGCGCCGCGGTCAATGCCTGACGGGGGCGCGGATCGATGCCGGTACGCTCGCGGACCTCTTCGCTGAGTTCGTTCTCGCGCTCGGTCATGCCGGCACGCACATCGGCGCCGAACGTGCCGATGGCGCCGGCCAACTCGCTCAGGGCCGTGCTGACGTTGCCCGCGATGCCGGCGGGCGTGGCGGCCTGGGCGGCCGCGTTCGCCTTACGCGCGATGGCCACGCCGGCGACGATACCGGCGCCCAACCAGAACAGTCGCCTCATTTCCGCTTACCTCCGCGACGCGAGTGCTTGCCGGCCGGGTCCTTCGCGTCCTTTGCCTTGCGGCGGGCCCGGATCGCGCGACTGACGCCATAGGACAACGCGGCCGTCTTCACCAGCGGACCGCCGAGGGTCGCGGTGAACAACGAGGACAGCGCCGACACGTTGCCAGTGACCGCCCGCGCGTTCGCGGTGATCCCGTCGACCCGCTCGAGTTGGGTGTTCACATGGGTCAGCGTGGTGTTGGCGCCGTCGAACAGTGGATCGGTGTTCTCGTGGGCCTTCCGGATCGCGACCGTCGCCTCGTCCAGCGTGCGGCCCAGCTTCAGCAGCGGAATGGCCGCCAACAGCACGAGCAGCGCGAACGCGCCGGCGGCGATGAGCGCGGCGATCTCCCCTGCCGACACGAGCCCTCCTTGGAGTACACCGAGGCTGCCCCGTACGTCCACGGGGCGTGATCGCGGCAAGGTTACCGCGCGGTCAGGGCCGCAGCCGCGTGACCCGCACGCCCGGCCAACGCCCACCGTCCGGCGCAGCCGACTCGGTCCGGCTCAGTCCTGATCACCGTGCCTGATCACTGTCGCGAATGGCGCGGCGGAGTTTCGGCAGCCGGTCGGCCAGGGTGCGCTCGTCGCCGTGTTGGGTCGGCCGGTAGTAGTCGCGGCCGACCAGGTCGTCCGGCGGATACTGCTGGGCCAGCACGCCTTCGGGGGTGTCGTGCGGATAGCGGTAGCCCTGGGCGTTGCCCAGCCGAGCCGCACCGGCGTAATGGCCGTCGCGCAGGTGCGGCGGCACCGAGCCGACGGCGCCGGCGCGCACGTCGGCCAGCGCGCCGTCAAGGGCCGCTATCACGGCGTTGGACTTGGGCGCGGTGGCCAGGTGCACGGTTGCCTGGGCCAGCGCCAGCCGCGCCTCCGGCATGCCGATCAGTTGCACGGCCGAAGCCGCCGCGGTCGCGGTCTGCAACGCGGTCGGATCGGCCATGCCGATGTCCTCGCTGGCGTGCACGACCAGCCGGCGGGCGATGAACCGGGGATCCTCGCCGGCCTCGATCATCCGGGCCAGATAGTGCAGCGCGGCGTCCACATCGGAGCCGCGGATGGACTTGATGAACGCGCTGATCACGTCGTAGTGCTGGTCGCCGGCCCGGTCGTAGCGCACCGCGACCTTGTCGACGGTGGCCTCGACGGTGACCAGGGTGATCTCCTTGGCTCCAGTCGAGTCGGCCGCGTCGGCCGCCGCTTCCAGCGCGGTGAGCGCGCGGCGGGCGTCGCCGGCGGCCAGTCGGACCAGGTGATCCTCGGCGTCCGCGGCCACGGTCAGCGCGCCGGCCAAGCCGCGCTCGTCGGCGACCGCTCGGCGCACCAGCGCCCGAACGTCCTCATCGGACAGTGGCCGCAGTTGCAGCACCAGGGAGCGGGACAGCAGCGGCGAGACGACGGAGAAGGACGGGTTCTCGGTGGTGGCCGCGACCAGCAGCACGATGCGGTCCTCGACGGCGCCGAGCAGCGCGTCCTGCTGGGTGCGGGAGAAGCGGTGCACCTCGTCGATGAACAGCACGGTGGACTCGCCAGCCCGGCTGAGCCGACGGCGGGCGTCCTCGATCACCGCGCGGACTTCCTTGACCCCGGCCGACAGCGCGGACAGCGCGACGAACCGCCGGCCGGTGGCCGAGGACACCAGGCTCGCCAACGTGGTCTTGCCGGTGCCGGGCGGGCCGTAGAGCAGCACGGACGCCGGCGTGCCGCCCTCGACCAGCCGGCGCAACGGCGCTCCGGAGCCGAGCAGATGATCCTGGCCCAGCACCTCGTCCAGGGTTCGCGGACGCATCCGCACCGGCAGTGGCGCGTTGGCGGTCAACCGCTGTTCGTCGCGGCTGCCCGCCGTGCCGTGCGAGTTGCCGTCCAGATCGCCGCCGAACAGGTCGTCGTCCACGCCCGAATGCTATGCCGCCCGACGGCGGCCTATCCGGCGCCGGGATGCGCGACGGGCAGGCCGACCGCCTCGGCCGCGGCCAAGAGCCGCTTGTCATATGTGACGAACGCCGTCAATTCATCAGCGAGCGCGGCATGAGCGGTCGCCAGATGAATGGCGTCGAGCGAACCAAGATGTGGGTCCGGGTAGGCGGCCGCGGTGGCTCGGACAAGATCGTCTATCTCGTACAACGCGATTCGCTGAAGCACAGCCGGTACCGCTGCCAGCAACTCCGCTTCGCTGCGGCGAATCGCACGAGGAACTTCGATCTCGGCCAATGCCGATGACACCAACATCACACCGTGCCGTTCATCGATCCACGCGGCCAGCTCATTGCTGGCCGGTTCCCGACGAATCAGCTTGATCAAGGCCGCGGTGTCGAGGTAGATCATCAGTAGCGTTCCTCGTCCCGCATTTGGCTCACCAGTTCGCCGGCCTCGTTGTCGGTCCGCATCGGGCCGTGCGGCCGCGGAATCGGCCCTTCCGAAATAGGCAACCGAAGCTTGCCGGACGCGATGCGGTCGGCCAGTGGATGCGGCGAGGCGGGCACAATGCGCGCGATGACGACACCGCGCTCGGAGATGTCGATCTCTTCTCCGCGCTTCACCCGGGCGAGCACGCCCGCGGTGTCCTGATTCAGCGTACGAACGGCCACTTCAGTCATGAGCCAAGCGTACTACAAACTTGTACTACGAGTCGTGGTCCTGACCTCGGTCCTCGGTGTCGGTGGCGGTTGTGCGGGCCTTGGCCGCCTCCCGGATCGCGTTCACCCACGTCAGCAACGAGAACTCGGCACCGGACGCGTCCACCGCGCCGCACAACTCGTCCCACACCCCGGCGTTGGTCCATTCCACGAATCTCCGGTACGCGGTCGGCACCGCGATGCCGAAGATGGCCGGTAAGCGCCGCCAGGCGCAACCACTGGTGAGCACGTAGATCACCGCGACCATGACCGCCCGGTCGCCGACCCGGGACCGGCCGCCGCCCTGCGGCCTCGCTCGGGGCTGCGGTAACAGCGGCGTGGCCAGGGCCCACAACTCGTCCGGCACAAGGCGACGCGTCAGCGGAGCAGATCGTTCATCGAAGTCAACCGGGCGCACCAGTGCAGCCACCTCCAGCCGGGGCCTCACCGTTGTACGGCCAGTCATGGTGGCTGGTCAATCGGCCGCACGGAGCACACGCTGTCGCGTTGCGTGACGGATTTCGTTCACCGTTGGTTCATTCGGGCGTCGGCTACGGCACCGGAGTGACACAGGCGGTCTCCCGGGCGCTCAGCCGATGCATCGCGTGTTGCACAACCGTGATCAGCACCCGCTTCGTGCTCTCTCGCTGCCGCGCGTCACAGCCCATGATGGGCACATCGGCGGGGATGTCCATGGCCTCGCGCACATCGTCGACGGCATGGCGCAGCACACCGTCGAAGCAGTTGATGCCGACGATGTAGGGCACCCGATGTTCCTCGAAGTAGTCCACGGCGGCGAACGAGTCGGCGAGCCGGCGGGTGTCCACCAGCACGACCGCGCCGATCGCGCCGCGTACCAGGTCGTCCCACATGAACCAGAACCGGTGCTGGCCGGGCGTGCCGAACAGATACAGGATCAACTCGGCGTCCAGGGTCACTCGGCCGAAGTCCATCGCCACCGTGGTGGTGGACTTGTCCGGGGTGGCCGACAGGTCGTCCACGCCGACGCTGGCATCGGTCATCAACGCCTCGGTGGTCAGCGGCGTGATCTCGGAGACCGAGCCCACGAACGTGGTCTTCCCGACCCCGAATCCGCCCGCGACCACGATTTTCGCGGAGGTGGCCGTACGCGACGACGCTACCTGAGGCGACCGCTTAAAGTCGACGGAGCCCACTCAACACCCTTTCCATCAAAACAAGATTCGCCGCTTCATCGTCCTCGGCGAAGGTCTGGTGAACGCTGATCAGTCCGAGCTCGACCATGTCGCTGATAATGACCCTGGCCACGCCCAGCGGCACCGACAATTTCGCCGCCACTTCCGCGACGGAATGTGGATGCCGGCACAGCGCGGCGATGGTGACGTGTTCCACCTGGGCCAAGGCGGCGTCATTGCCGCCCAATTCGGTGGTCGAGACCAACGTCTCCAGTTTCAGGTCGGGATGGGATTTGGTGCGGCCCTTGGTCCAGGCATAGGGCCGCACCATTGCGGCCATCTCGCCGAATTCGTCCAATTCCGGCCTCTCGGTGTCGACGAACGCCGGATCGGTCACCCGGTCATCGGTCACCCGGTCAACGCTGGCCATCGCGGTCTCACGCCGGCTGTCGGGATGGCAGCCGGCGTGCGCCACGCAGCTCAGCGCGCAGGTCGGGGGTGAGCAGTTGGCCGACCCGCTCCACCAGCAGCGCCATCTCGTAGGCGATCTGGCCGATGTCGCAGTTCGGGGCGGCCAGCACGGCGAGCGCGGAGCCGTCGCTGATGGCCATCAGCAGCATCACGCCGCGCTCCATCTCGACCACGGTCTCGCGCACCGTGCCGGCGTCGAAGCAGCGGGCTGCGCCCTGGGTCAGGCTGGACAGCCCGGACGCCACGGCGGCGAGCTGGTCCGCGCGGTCCACCGGAAGCCGTTTCGAGGCACACAACAGCAGGCCGTCCGCGGAGACGACGATCGCATGCGCTACGCCGGGAACCCGATCGTTGAAATCGCTGATCAACCAACCGAACCGGCTGTGTGTCGACAGACTCGACGTCATTCGTGCTCCCATTCCACTTCATGCTCGGCTTCATGAACAATGCGTTCCGCCGCCAGCACGGCGCTGCCGTTTCGGCCGCGGCGGATACCCTGCTGGAAACTGTTCAGCCGGTCGCGCAGCATCCCGGCATCCCGACCGCCCTCGGCTGGTTCACCGTCGGCGCCATCAGCGTCGTCAGCGCGGGCAGTGCCGACGCTTCCGGGCAGCAGCTTGGCTTTCGACTGGCGCCTGGGCAGGCCGGCCGCTGTCAACGTGGTCGGCTCGGGCGGCTCGGTGGACTCGCCACGCGACGCCGCGGCGAAGGGTGATTCGACAAGCGGCGTCTCGGCGAACAGCGCGTCCGCGATGGCGGCGTCCGAGGGCGCCGGGGTGGGGTCGTGCTGGGCGGCGTCTGGGGCCGCACCGCCCACCGGGGACCGGTTGGTGGGTGGCGCGGCCATGGCCACGGGCTCCGGCGGCTCGGTGATCACCGGCTCGGCCACGACCGGCTCGGTGATCAGGGGGGCCGTCGGGGCGGTGGCAGCCGGCTCGGTGGCGGAGCCGGCGAGCTGACGGCCTCGGCGCACGCCGCGCTGGAAGCCGCTCATCCGGTGCCGGACCAACTCGGGGTCGCGGGCATGCCGACCGCCGGCAGACCCGGCGGACGCCGCGGGCGCGACCGGAACCGCTGGCGTGACCGGCGTGCCCACAGTGGACTCGACCGGCATGGTCGGGCTGGCCGGACTGGCCGAAGCCTCGGTGGCCTCGCCCGTCTCCGGCGAGACGCCGCCGGGCATCAGCCGCGCCCTCGGCTGCCGCTTGGGCAGGCCGGCCGCTGTCAACTCGGTGGACCCGGCCATCGCCGAGATCGCGTCGGCCTTGCGCCAGCCCTCGTCGGCCTCGGCCGGCCACACCGGTTCCTCGTCCTCGGTCGCGGCGTCCGGGACAGCTCCGTCGACCCGTGAGGTCGATCGCTCCGGCTTGGTGGCCTGGAACCAGGCGGACAGCAGCATGTCGTCGTAGATCGGCGTGCCCTCGGGCTTGGTCACCGGCTCGGCGACCAGCGCGCCCGCCTCGCCATCCACATCGGACAGTGGGTGGAAGAGGTTGACACCGCTGGACTCCACCGCCGGCACCACCGGGATGATGATCGTCATCTCGGAATCGCTGGGCGGTTCCGCGACGCGCGGCTCCTGGGTGAGCAGGCCGAGGCCGGTTGGAATTGGCTCCGGCTCCGGGACCACCACGTCCGCCGGCACGGTCACCGTCACCCGCAGGCCGGGAATGTCGGCTCCACCGTGCAGCCGAACCCGCACTCCGTGCTGGCTGGCCAGCCGGGCCACCACGAACAGGCCCAGCCGGCGCGACACCCGCCCCTCGACGCCCTCGGCCTCGGCCAGAGACGTGTTGGCGCGGGCGAGTTCCGCATCGTTCATACCGATGCCGTGATCAACGATGTCGATCACCACCGCGCGACCCCGGCCCCGGTGCGAGCTGATCGTCACCTGGGTGTCCGGCGCCGAGAACGCGGTCGCGTTGTCCAGCAACTCCGCCAGCAGCCGCACCAGGTCGCCCGCGGCGTAGCCAACGATCTGCGCCTGCGGTGGCGGCTGCACCTGAACACGTTGGTACTGCTCGATTTCCGACACCGCGGCCCGCAGCACATCGGTCAACCCGATCGGCTGGCCGGGACCGCGCCCCAGATCACCGCCGGACAGCACCATCAGGTTCTCGTTGTTGCGCCGCATCCGGGTGGCCAGGTGATCCAGCTGGAACAGCGCCGAAAGCTGGTCCGGGTCCTCCTCGTCCCGCTCCAGTTGCTCGATCAGCCGAAGCTGGCGCTGCACCAGGCCTTGGCTGCGCCGGGACAGGTTGCGGAACAGGTCGGTGTAGTTGGCGCGCAGGTTCGCCTGCTCGACGGCCAGCCGGCGGGCCTCGCCGTGCACCGCGTCGAACGCTCTGGCCAGCTGGCCGACCTCGTCGGTGCCGGACACCGGAACCGGGGTCACGGTCGGATCGACGGACTCGCCGGACCGGATGCGCTCGACGGTGGCCGGCAGCTGGCGGCCGGCGATGTCGCGGGCGGCATCGCGGAGCACGCCCAGGGACCGCAGCAGTTGCCGGGCCATCACGATCATCACGGCGATCGCCACGAGCAGCGTGCCGATCAGCGCGGCCGCGGCGAGACCGGCATTGTCACTTGCCTGCTGCCGCAACGAACTGGACGTGTTGGCGAGTTGGCTGGCCAGGTCATCGATCACCTGGTCCAGCCCGGCCACAACCGCGTCGTTGGCCTGGTTCCACACGGTGACCGGAACCTGGATCATCATGCCCGGCTCGGGCATACCGCTCATTCCGCCGGACTGGTCGATGGCCTGACCGAGCAAAGTGGACTGGTTGGCCAGCGTCGGGCCGCCGACGGCGCGAGCGTAGGCGTCCGCCACATCCGCGTCAGCGACGGCGTGGAAGTCGCTGATCCGGCTGGCCAGCCTGGCTTCCGAACCGTGCAGCGCGGTCACATCGGCCACCGACATCACCCCACTGCCGATGCCGGCCAACACCACGGCCTGCTGATACCGCACTTCTTCGCGAGCGGCGGACACGTCGTACAGCGCCATCGCGTCACGCGCGACCTGCGCGTCCGACACATCGGTGGCGAGCACCCGATCGAACGCCAGCAGCGAGTCGATCAGCTGGGTGTAGTCGCCTACCTCATTGGACGCGTCGGTCGACCCAGGCTGGTTGGCCTGCTGGCTCGCCCGCACCGAGCCGAGTTCGGTGAGCTGCCGGTCGACGGTCGCCCACTCGGCGGCCGCGGCGGAATCCAGGCTGCCGGACGCGACTTCGGCCGCGATGTTCTGCCGAGCCACGGAAAGCGCCTGGTCGACCTGCTGCCAGGCGGCTGTTCGGTGCGCTCCGCTCGCGCCAGCCGACTGCGGCGTGGCGGCCAGCTGGCGCTCGGCCTGCAGCCCGGAGATCGCGTCGCGCATCGAGGCATTCAGCCCGGTCATCCGGTCGGCCCGGGCGTAATCGCCGGCCTTGGCCACGTCGGTGCTGATCAGCGCGATGCCGAGCGCCAGGCAGACCAGCACCGGCACGATCATGACGGCGCCGAGCTTGACCGGCAGCCGCCAGTTCCGCCAGCGCAACATCTTGGCCGGCAACGGAACCCGGACGTCCGGCACGCCGTGCGCGGGTCGCGTTGACACCTCGTTCACGTTGCCTCCAGTCGCGGAGCATCATTGTTCGCGGAGCGTGCACAATTGTTTTTTCGCAGGCCAGCGGAATACAGCCAATGAAATTGGCCGAACACGCGCGGCTCGCGTTTCGTTCGCGGCGCGACGCACCGATATGTGTCGGGGTCGGGACGGTGGTGCGTGCGGAGTGGATTTCTTCGTTGTTGCTCTTCGGGAACTAGACACTACAACAGACGTCGTGGTCGATCTGCAATTCGCCGAGAGCGCTTCCGACCTGCCCGTTTACAAGTGCGAATCGCCCTTATAAGTCTTTTCGGACACCGCCGGACAGGCAAGGTCAACTGCGGTATGCCGTGACGAATAGCGAAAGGCGGCAACGTCATCCGATCGGGTGGCCCGTTACGACACCACCGAGTGATCTACGGTGATTGGCCCGGCCATCTCAGTTGGATCACCACCCCAGCCGATCGCCATCGCCGCCCGACCCCACCGTCACGCACCGCCGGCGACCGACCGCCGCAGCCGCGCTGACCAGCACCGGCGCACCGCTTCCAGATGATCGACTTCGACCGGCGGGCACCCGCCCTCAAGATTGGCCACGGCGATGCCGAGCGAGGGGTCGAGTACCGAATCCGACCCTGTCCCGAACGCCGTCGATGCCGTCCACCTGCGTGAACGGCGTGGCGCCGCGCCAGTTGAATCAGATGAAACGCCGCGATCAATGTCCGTCAGTAGCCGACAAGTTCACACCTACGTGCGAATCTCGGCCATACGGAGGCATGCCGACCGGGAGCTGAGCACCACGCGTGCGTCGATCACAGCGCAATCACGCCGAGATCACGGCGCTGGTTACGTCGGCCCAGTTCAGCGGAACGCCGGGTACGGCAACAGGTCCTCCGGCGGGAAACGGGATTCCAGCGCGGCCACCACGGCCCGGGCGTGCTCGCCGATCAACTCGTCGCCGACCCGCTCGGCATCCACGGCCAACTGCCGCCACCGGGCGCGCAGCGCGACGGTTCGCGACGGCGAGGGCGTGGTCGGGTCGATCGGCTGGTCGGACTGGCCCGACCGGGGCAACAGCTCGCAGGTCGACGTCCACACCCAGAACAGCTGAGCGTCCCGCAGGCTGGGCAGCAGCACGGCGTCGTCGTCCAGATCGGGCCACATCTCGCGCACCTCCGCCCGCCAGGCCGCGATCATCGCCTCGGCCATGCCGGCCGGCAGGCTGAAACTGCACCAGCAAGAGGGGAACGGCACCCGGAGATAGCCGGCGTCGAGCAGGACGTCCCGCCAGCAGCCGCCCTTGAAGTCCAGGAACCGCACGCCCCGGCTGGTGATCAGGTTGTTGTCCGGGCAGGCGTCGGACGGGCTGAACGAGCGGTGCCCGGCCGAGTAGACCCGGCGCATGATCTCCGCGGCCCGCGTGCGCACCGCCGCTGAGGTGGTCACCCCGAGCCCGGCGGACAGCAGGTGCGGTAATTCGGCCGGCACCGCGCGGCTCGCGTCGGCCAGCGGATCGACCAGCTTCGGCACGCCGAACCGGCGGATCAGCGCGCTGAAATCGGCCTCCCGCCCGGCGATGCCGGCGTGCAGCTGGCCCATCGAGCGGGCCCAGGACAACAGCGACCGCTCAGCCGCGCGGGGGTCGCCGCCGAGCAGCTTGTCGGCCAGCGTCGGCCCCCGCCCGAGATCCTCCAACACGACGAGCCGTTCCGCGCCGTCATGCGCGAACATCTCTGGACACATTCTCTCGTCCGGGGCGAGCGCGGTGAACAACTGATAGCTCACGGCCTCCCGGACGAACGCGTCCGCGCCGGCCGGTGGATGGCTTTTCACCACCAGCGTGCGTGGCAGGGCGAACGGACTGGCCGCCACCCGCACCCGCACCACGGTGGACTGAGCGCCGCCGCCCAGCACCTCAGGCTCGTCCAACCTGACCGTCGCGCCGAACCGGCGCGACAGCAGCCGCTCGGCCGCCGCCACGGTCATCGACACCGTTGCCCCGACGCCACCCGCGACACCCGAGGAGTCGGCGGTGGTACCCAACGTCATCTCCATCTGGTCTGCATGGTCTGCACTGTTGTCGCGCCGCACATGACCGTATGCCGGGCGTGCTGAAACGCCGGGAACGACTTGATAACGGCTCGTGTCCCCGCGGCGACGACCTGCCAGTGACCGCTCAGTCGGCCGGCTTATCCGGCTTCTTGGATTCCGGTTTCGCGTCGATGCCGGCTTCCTTGCGCTGGGCGGCGGTGATCGGCGCCGGGGCGCCGGTGAGCGGGTCGAACCCGCCGCTGGTCTTCGGGAACGCGATCACATCCCGGATCGACGTTCCGTCGGCCAGCAGCATCACAATGCGGTCCCAGCCGAACGCGATACCGCCGTGCGGCGGGGCGCCGTACTTGAACGCCTCCAACAGAAACCCGAATTTCTCGTTCGCCTCGGCCGGCGAAAGGCCCATCACCTGGAAAACCCGCCGCTGCACATCGGCGCGGTGAATACGGATCGAACCGCCGCCGATCTCGTTGCCGTTGCACACGATGTCGTAGGCGTAGGCCAGCGCGTTGCCAGGATCCTCCTCGAACCGGTCGATCCAGTCCGGGGTGGGCGAGGTGAAGGCGTGGTGCACCGCGGTCCACGCCCCCGAGCCCACGGCGACGTCGTCGGTGTCGTCCACCGCCTCGAACAGCGGCGCGTCGACCACCCAGACGAACGACCAGGCCGACTCGTCAATCAGGTCCAGCCGACGAGCGATCTCGACCCGCACCGCGCCGAGCAGCGCGCGCGCCTCGGAAGGCTTGTTGGCGGCGAAGAACACGCAGTCACCGGGCTCGGCGCCGGCGGCCTTGGCCAGCCCCTCGCGCTCGTGCTCGGCGAGGTTCTTGGCGACCGGCCCGGACAGCGTGCCGTCCTCGCCGACCAGCACATACGCCAGGCCGCGGGCGCCGCGCTGCTTCGCCCAGTCCTGCCAGGCGTCCAGGGTGCGACGCGGCTGGCCGGCGCCGCCGGGCATCACCACGGCGCCGACGTAGGGCGCCTGGAACACCCGGAACGGGGTGTTCGCGAAGAACTCCGTCAGCTCCGTCAGCTCCAGCTCGAACCGCAGGTCGGGCTTGTCCGTGCCGTACCGCGCCATCGAGTCCGCATAGCTGATCCGGGGAATGGGGCGACTGATCTGGTAGCCGGCGAGCTCGCTCCACAGCGCGGACACGATCCGCTCGCCGAGCTCGATCACGTCGTCCTGGCTGACGAAGCTCATCTCGATGTCGAGCTGGGTGAACTCGGGCTGGCGGTCGGCGCGGAAGTCCTCGTCCCGATAGCAGCGCGCGATCTGGTAATACCGCTCCAGACCGCCGACCATCAGCAACTGCTTGAACAACTGCGGCGACTGGGGCAGCGCGTACCAGGAGCCGGGCCGCAGCCGGGCGGGCACCACGAAGTCGCGCGCGCCTTCGGGCGTCGACCGGGTCATCGTCGGCGTCTCCACCTCGACGAACCGGCGCTCGTGCAGGACATCGCGGGCGATCCGGTTCGCCTCGCTGCGCAGCCGCATCGCGGCGGCCGGGCCGGGCCGGCGCAGGTCGAGGTAGCGGTGCCGCAGCCGGGCCTCCTCCCCCACCTCAACGTGCTCGTCCACCGGGAACGGCAGCGGGGCCGCCTCGGACAGCACGTTCAGCTCGGTGACGGTGACCTCGATCGCGCCGGTGGGGATCTCCGGGTTCTCGTTGCCGTCGGGCCGAATGACGATCTCGCCGGTGACCTGGACGCAGAACTCGGCGCGCAGCCGGTGCGCCAGCTCGGCCATCTCGCCCTCGCGGAACACCACCTGGACCGCGCCGGACGCGTCACGCAGGTCGATGAAGATCACCCCGCCGTGATCGCGCCGCCGCGCCACCCACCCGGCGAGGGTGACCGTCTGGCCGACGTGGGAGGACCGGAGGGTACCGGCCTCGTGCGTGCGCATCACGGATACCGCGTCTCCTTCAGAGCTCGTTCGAGGCGTGTTCAAGCGTGGCTGATCACGGCGACTTTGTCCGACGATCGGCCAAGGTTATCCGGACGGCCCAGCTCAGAGCGCGCCACCCAGCACGTCCCGCAGGATCTGCTCGTCCCGCTCGTCCAGGCCCTGCACGAACTGGCGCAGCACGGTGCGCCGGTCGGCGCCACGGTGCAGCAGCAGCCGCATCCGCTCGGCGGCGAGTTCTTCGGGGGCCTTGGTCGGCTGGTAGTGGTGGCTGCGGCCGTGGGTGGTGCGCTCCACCAGGCCCTTCTCGTGCAGCCGCACCAGGATCGTCTGCACTGTGTTGTAGGCCAGACCGTCACCGGACTCGCTGATGCCCAGCGACCGGTGCACTTCCTTGGGGGTGAGCGGCTGGCCGGCGGCCCACAGCGCGGCCAGGATCTCGCTCTCCAACTCGCCGGCGGCCCGCCGATGACCGCGCCTGGAACCGCTCGCGTCCACGTGACACCCTCCGCTTACCCGGCCTGCCAAGACAATACCTGTTGACCGTCGACCGGGTCGACGTGTCACCTACATCATGTAGGGATATGCTTCGGCTGAGCCGCTTGGCGAACCGGGACTGGGCCCGGAGCGTCGTCCTTGTCGTCTAGTCGGTGCCGGCATCGCGGCTGAGGTGACTGCCAGGATCGGCGCCGTCGGTAGATCGGTGGGAGAGGCGTGGGACGTATCGCGATCGTGTCCGCCAGCTTGGGGGCTGGACACGACGGGGCCGCGCGCGAGATCGCCCGCAGGTTGCGTCGCAACGGCCACATTGTCGTCTGCCACGACTACCTCGAACTGCTGCCCTTCGGCGTCGGCCGCCGCGTGAAGGCCGCGTACCGGCGGCAGCTGGACATCGCCCCGTGGAGCTGGGAGTGGTTGCTGTCCAAGCTGGGGCACAACCGCTTCCTGACCTGGCTGACGGTGTGGCTGGCGGCCGGCGCGTCACGGTCGATGCGTCGGGCGCTGAGTGACGCGGACGCGGTGGTGTCCACGTACCCGCTGGCCAGCCAGGTGATCGTCCGGCTGCGGCGACGCGGCAAGGTGCACGCGCCACTGCTGACGTATCTGACCGACCCGTCCGTGCATCCGCTGTGGATCGCTGACGGCACCGACCTGTACCTGGCGGCCCATCCGGAGATCGCCGCACAGGTCCGGCAGTTCGGCGAGCACCGGATCGCCGTGGTGGCGCCGGCGGTGCGGTCGGAGTTCCGGCCGCCGTTCACCGACGAGGAGCGGCGCAAGGCGCGGGCGAACTTCGGACTGCCGCAGGACCGGCAGTTGGCGCTGGTGTCATCCGGTTCGTGGGCGGTCGGCGAGATCGAGCAGACCGCCCGCGAGGTGGCCGCGATCGGCGCGTTGACCGGGGTGGTGCCGGTGGTGGTGACCGGCGAGAACCATGCGCTGCGCGAGCGACTGGCCGACCTGACGCCGGGCGTGGTGCTGGACTGGGTCGAGGACATGCCCTCGCTGCTGCGGGCCTGCGACGTGGTGGTGCTCAACTCGGGTGGGTTGACGTTCTTCGAGGCGCACGCGACCGGCCTGCCGGTACTGACCTACCGCTGCCTGGCCGGGCACGGCCGGACCAACGCGCAGTCGCTGGAGTCGGCCGGGCTGGCCCGCTGGGTGCACGAACCCGGGCAACTCGCCGAGGCGCTGGCCGATGTGATGGTACGGCCGGCGGACGCCAGTGACGAGGAAGTCGGCTCGGTGTGCCCGTCAGTGGCGATCGGCGCGGTCGCGCGACAGCCCGGTGAGGTGCTGACCGGTGGGCGCGGGCGGCTGCGGCGGGTGCGTCGGCTGGCGGCGTGGGTCAGCGTGATCACCGCGATCCTGTGGGGCATGACGAACGGCACCGCGCTGGCCGTGTCGCACGGCTGGCGGGAGGTTGGCGACGAGACCGGCGGCAGCGCCGTGTACCTGGTGGTCGATGTCTCGCCGAACCAGACCCTGACCGCGCAGGACCTGCGCAGTCTGGCCGGTTTGCACGCGGCGGTGGCCGTGAGTGTGAGCATGGCGGCGCGCAACCCGCAGCGGGTGCGCCAACTCGCCGACGCCGGCCTGCTGCTGGTCAACTCGGCCGGTGGCAATCCGTACAAGACGGGGGTTTTCCGTGGGCGCGGCGCGATCGGCGCCGGTGCGCGGGCGATCGCCCGCATCACGTCGCATTCGCCGAGTCTGATGCTGTCCGACGGCGATGTCGACGCGGTCGACGTGGGTCTGGCCACGCTGTACGGGGAACGGATCATCGTGCCGAAGACGACGGTGGCGTGTGGCTCGCCGGGCGGCGTCGGGCTTCCCCGCGGCGGCGGTGTGGTGCTGGTGCGCGCGGCTGGCCCGTCCTGCTCGCTGTCGGCGACGCTGGCGGCGCTGTCGCAGAGCGCCATGGCGGCGAACCTGCATCCCACTTCGCTGGAGGATCAGGTCACCTGATGAGTCGCCTGACTGGCATGACAGGGGCCGCCGCCGGCCTGTCCATCGCCGGTGTCGGCGCGCTGGCCGTGCACGCTGCGCCGGCGGCGATGTTCTGGCCGCCGTTGCGCCGGCGGTTCTGGCCCGCGCTGGCCGGGGTAGGCGACCAGCGGCATGTCGCGTTGACGTTCGATGACGGGCCGCATCCCCGGTCGACGCCGTTCTTCTTGGACGAGCTGGACAAACGCAAGATCAAGGCGACGTTCTTCTTGCTGGGCAGCGAGTTGGCGCGGGCGCCGCAACTCGGTCAGGAGATCGTCGCGGCCGGGCACGAGGTGGCGCTGCACGGCTGGCACCACCGCCGGCTG
Organism: Pseudonocardiaceae bacterium; assembly: GCA_035552275.1. GTDB lineage: Bacteria > Actinomycetota > Actinomycetes > Mycobacteriales > Pseudonocardiaceae > DASVLX01. The sequence continues at coordinate 21,605 of DASZLR010000042.1, forward strand.
GTCTGGTACGGGCCGCGGCGCACCTACGACGA